>JAUXYG010000043.1 GCA_030694525.1 Legionella sp.
CTTGTAACTTATCATGAATATTACAAAGTTTGGGGGTGTATAAAAGTTTTTTACATATTTTTAAAAATTTCTTACTGTACCCTATTTCAGTTATTACCATAGGTGCTACACTTTTATTCACACCTCTGCTATGTTTTGTAAAATTAGTAATTAACTTATTGATATTAATTAATCTATCATTGCGTCTGTAATCACGAATAGACTGGATGTTTGCTCTTAACGCCCTGCAAAATCCATGTAACATGTCTTTGTTAAGTGATGAATTTCTTAGCATTTTTAATAAGGTTTGGCCATCGATTAGGGATTCCTGATCTACGCGCTGAAATAAAAGTTTCGGTTCGGAATTAAGTTTTGTGATAAAATTGATACATTCTTTTTCATCATCTAGGGCGGTTTTGATTTGCTCAATAAGGGACATAAATGGTTCTCTCCAACAAGTAATTATTTTATTTATCGATTCATTCGTTGTTAAAGGTATTCCCTTAATTCAGTATTTGAATGTGCATTTATGGATGTAATTGAATAATTTTGAAATTCAATCCCATCTTAAATGCAAAATTAGTTCTTCATTTAATTTGTTTGCAAATAACTCAAAAAGTTCATTCGTGGTCGATATAGTACCATATTTGGAATATAATTGAAACTATTATTATCTGATTGTATTTATTGTGATCATATTTTGAATGTATTTTAAAGCCTGTCCCATTCAGGAGATCCTTCGCGCATAAAAACGCGCTCAGGATGACGTACCAGTGGAGTTATACGGAATAAAAAATAGTACTATTAATTCCCGTTGCGCCAGAACTTAAGTTTGTAATAGAAGGTGTTTGTTTTTGTTCAGAATCGTTTTTTATCGAATTTTTTAAAAAAACAAGGATATTATTCAACCCATCCGGTTGGGAGAGAAATTTCAAGATTGATGAGGCATCATAGTTTAAATAAACTAATTCATCATATTGATTTTCAACGAGAATAAGAACAGCAATACATAACTCATGATTAAGTAATTGACACACGTCAAATTTTAAATGAGTTAATTTAGGGTAATTTGTGATCACTCCTGAAAGTTTATCTTTGCCTGTTTTTGTTAAAAGAAGAGTTAATAAGCTGTAGGGCTCCATATTTATTTCTTTAAGAATATCCAGTGATTCATTAATAAATCTGAAATTATATAAACGATTTTTTAATTGTAAGAATTCTATAAAGTGATCATTATTAAAGCTGATCTGAACAAGGGTTTCATACCAATTTATAATATTATTAATTAAATTAAAACAATTAGATCGGTTTAGTATGAAGTCAATTTGAACGGAATTAAATTTCCAATTGATAAATTGTTCCACTTTATTTTTCAACTGTAAAAAATTACTATCCCCATAGCGTGCAAAATGTTCCAGCTCAGAATGTTGCACCTTTAAATTTAGAAAAAACTGATAATAAGTAGCAAAATTAAGCAAAATCTCAATACCTTTTTTGCGATTAGCTATATCGGTTAACCCTAAAGAGGAAAAGCCAGCTGTCTTGAGCTCAATGAGATGCATTAAAACGTCTTGCGAGGTGATTAGATTGTTTAATGTAATAACATTTTGAGGAGTAAATCCATATGAGGTTAATAATTCTCTATAATCCATATTCTCTGCAGGCAAAGGAGGTAAATTTAAATCCAGCTTGATCTTCTTCTCTGGTGTAAACGGTGTATTTTCTAATTTCCTCTTATGAGACTTAGAGGTAAATTCAGAATTACTATCCGGAGACTCTGGAAAAAATTTTACTCGAGCACGCCTTTTTTCCCGATGAGGAGAATTCATTTTTTCTTCACTAAATCCTGACGTTATTGTTCCAAGAGCTCCTGGCTCTATTGATGTTTCATGGTAGAAATTCATTGAACCCGGAATATTATTCCAATTATTCTGCGGATAAGACGGTATGTAATAGGATTCATTTGAATGACACGGATTGATACCCGTAACAGCTATTTCATTTAATGGAGGAAGTTGGCTGCTAATCTTGGGATTCATTTTTTTAATTGTAAATTCGTAGTCTTCAATAAGTACTGTACTTTCGATGATTTTAACGTGTAACTGAGAACGATAATCGTCTGAATATTGATTCTGTTTTGGAAATGAATGACACAATAAATTGATGTTAATTTGAGCGTGCTCAGGACTATCGCATTGTAATAAAACGCTTGCATCACCTTCTTTTATTTTTGAATATCGTGCTGGCTCAAGATACACTTTTTTTAAATCGTTGGTGGTAATGAGTTTTTCAGGTAATGGTGCGGCAGGCCATATCTTCTTCCACAGACAGTTTTCAATAACGATACAATTTTCCTGGTTATAAATGACTATTGGACTGGGTGTATCTCCTTCCAATTGCCTTATTTCATTAAAATATTTAGTAGCCGCTTCAATATCTACTAATGAGTCCATTATAAGAACGCATTTTACTGAGTTTTCTGTCTTAAGTTGATACCATTTTAGTCTGGATTTTAAAAATACTTCATTAAAATTTTGTAATATCTGGATAAGTTGTTGTGTTAACAAGAATTGCTCATCATTTAAGAATTGATTGGCAATTGATGCATGGGTAAGTTCATATTCGATTCTTTCAATCAAAGTTAAGTTTAAATTATAAATTGAAATCAGTGAAAGAGGGGTTTGATTAAATATAAAGGGAAGTTGTTCATTGATAATTTCCAGTTCCGATGCATTCAGGTGGGTTATGTGGAGCTGATTATTAAGAGCACTGATTATAATTTTTTCATATTGTTCAAGATCATAATAAGCCCGAAAAAGATCGTCTACTGATATGGTCATTCAGCTCTCCATGCAGTTAAAATTTAAATTATAAGGTTAAAATTTGACCTGATATTTTTGAACCTGATGATAGCATAGTTATTTTTGAATGAAAATAATTTGCTCTTGGTGGCTTTATATTATCCACTGCATAATCAAGTCGATTTATTGATTCCATCTAAATGGGTTAAGGGATCTATGTAAAACTCATTATTGTAAATTTGCTGTAAAAGGCTCTGTCGGTCATCCGACACTCGTATATGGGAAGGTATACTTCAAGAGTTTGGATAAGGAATAAATCATCCATTTTATGATTTTAAAATTGTAAAATACACTTGGAGCTTTAAATTATGGCTAAAGAATCAGAGTTAAAAGAACAGCTTACTAAAATCCGTATTTTCGAAGAATGGAAAAAAATCGATGAGCAGCGCCTGAATCTTGCTATGGAGCGGAAAATAGCACGAAATGAATTAAGAAGTAAGGGCAAAATACCAACAGATAAAGAGGGTAATCAAGTTACCTTTTGGCAGAATGCAATGAGGAAAGCAGAAGAAGCGATAGGTGCTGATGTGATGTCCTATAATGACTGGCGTGCTGCAATGATGAGTGTGGTGACTATGTCTTATGCTCTGAGTAAAGCAATACATCATTCAATAAAAACGGAGGTGTTTTTTCCCTTACACTCTGGACTGATTAAATTAAAAAATGTTGTGTTAGACAGATTAACCGGTGATCCTGAAGTAGATTTACCTGTATTACAACATTTTGTTCAATTAACAGATGAGGGTAAGTTAAAAATAGAACTGACGCGATCAGATAATCGCAATGAGAAAGGTGCATTAGATGAATTATTTGAAAAAGGTATCGTTATGTGGTTAAGGGACTTAGGCTACGTTCCAAATAGAGAAGACGGCAAAGCAGGGACTTTTATTGACGCGAATAATGTTCCTTTAAATAAAGCCAAATTTGAACAATTAAAAAACGATCCTGATCATGGCTTGAATCATTTCTTAACCGATTATACTGATGTTCCATGTAGTGAGTTAAGGCCTGATTAAATACATCTGACTTTACGTTATTAGAATACGGCAGCAATTGATGCGATGGTTTAAACTGCTCTAATTACTGGTTGTTCTATTAGAGGCTCAGGCTAGCGCTGGCTCTAATCTTCAGAGTCTATATAGTCTGATGCCCATATGGACATTGAATTCTTTTACTTTTAACTGACAATATAAATTAAATGAATAAAACCGTTGCTCATCTATTGCTCTAACATGAATCAAACTGTATAATTAGTATTATTTATGCACTGGAGATAGAGATTGTGTTTTATATCGACTATGTTATTGGTGAAGAAAGTGAGCCTATATATTTAATTAAATCGTTTTGGTTTTTAACTTTAAAAAATCGAACTGAAGCTATGATTGACCTCGCTGTTAAACTTAATAGTTATGATATCAATTTGGAGGCAATAGGCTATGAAAACTTTCAATCTTCATATTCTACCAATGGCTTTCATTCTTTTGGACAAACTAACTGGGGTATGGCAGTAAGAATTAAAAATAATTACTCCAAAGACGACATAAACCAATTATTTATAAAACTCGGAGTTTCTCCTAAATCGCCTTGGTACATGAGCCCCTTTTTAATACCAATTAGAACACCATTATCCTTTCTATTATCAGGTGTTTATAATCTTTTTCGAAGTTTTGTTTCTAATAATTATTTTGCCTCGCAGGGGTCGAAGAATAATAGATATCCAGAAATCTCCAGACCCACAATGGTATCAGGTACTTTTACTCAATCCAAACACCAACCTTCCACAACTATTGCGAAGGATGAGCATGAAGTAAATAGAGCAATCTATCGTTCACAAGGCTTTTATAACAGTCCATCTAATTCTGAAGATAGATTCCAAGAGTTAGCTAATGTTTTAAATATTAGTGATAAAGTTATTATGAAATTTGAGCCTACAGCACTTGGGCAGGGCTACCTTATAGAAGTAAGCTCACTTGAAGCGGCTAAAACGATTGAAGAGGCAGTTCGGAAAACATTAAAAAATCATGTTCAAAATGAATGCGGCGATTGTATTCGTTTTTTAGATATAAGTGGAGGACCTTCCAAGTGGCCTACAAAAAAACTTGAAATTTGGGGCGCAGGGGCCAAAGCATTAAATGAATTAATAGATTCTGTTTCCACAATAAACAGACACTCATCATTTAAGTGATATATTCTATTTTAATTCTAATTAGGAGAGAGTAAGTTAGATTCTCTCCTAACTTTGTAAACAGCTGCGACAGACTGAAAAATTAAGCTCAACTGGTCGCTATCCTTATAAAAAGCATCAATCAAAATCGAAATTATTCGTCATTAAAAATTTTGAGGCAGCTTCACTGCCTCAAAATAAAGATAAAGACTAAGGAAAATTCCGGACACATCGTACAGGACGTACGAAGAGCTTAGAGATGACCCCTGCGCTACCTCCTGGAAAGTTCACGGCCCATGCCCCAAGGCCGACCCCCTGCGAGGAGCTCCAGTAGCCCGAGAATGCAAACCCGCCAAAGTTACAGGGAATTGCAGACTTGGAGCACAATGCGCTACGAACTGTTAACAGCTCATCTCTTGCGGGAAGAAACCAGTCGGAACGGATGTTTCGACAAAGCTGAGCGGCGCAGTTAGATGGACTCCCAGTACAAGAACCATCCACAACAATTGCATTGGTATTGGCAGTCCCATCAGTAAGGTTTGTTGCGCCAGCTATATCTCTAACAACGCTCGTCCATTGACTATCAAAACCTCCCGCCGCATCAATAACGACCTTGCCCGTGCCTCCACTTTCTGCAAATTATAACTTTTAATTCATCCCTACAGGGGTCCTTGATTACATATAAGAATTTTGAGGGCAGTTAAAAAGTCCAAATGGTTGATTTGTGACCATGCTGTGAGTTATTATTACTCACCTTACGAACAGTCGAAACGAAAAATGCCTGAAATCTACTTTGATCCCCGCCATGTTCAGGAAGATGATTTAAAACCCTTGCAGGAAGCACTTTGGAAAATACTTAATAACACCCACACCCAAACAAAAATTCTGCAAGGGGTTCGTTATAAAGCGGAAATCGTCTATCGGGCGAAACTCAATGACAAGCACCGTTTAATCTATTGTTGGATGGGCGAACCCCGCCAGCTGATGATTTTGCGTCTGTTGGTGAGTCATAAATACGAACAAGTCCATCGTCAGCTGGGGGGGGAAATTACCCGGGTTGAAAAGCTGACGCTTGCGGACGAATCGGTTGAGGTGAATCAGGACGGACTGGTATTGCAGGCGATGCCTAAATCCTATTACTCTCAACGCGAACTCATCCTATGGGACAAGTACCAACAACAAGCCCTGGAACTTAAGATGCCTTTGTTGTTATCAGGTCCTCCAGGCTCGGGTAAGTCTGCTGTTTTATTGGAACTACTCCACCAGTATACGCCCATTTTTCCAGAGCTCCCGGTCTTATTCCTCTCCCAATCTCAGTCTTTAGTGGAGCAAATGCAACGTTTCTATGAAGAAGATTGTCCTTCCGGCATGAACTATAAAAAAGTACAGTTCATGACCTGGGAGCAATTACTGCAAAACGCTTACCCAGAATATCGTCGGGTGGCATCGGATGCATTTTCCTCTTGGCTGGCCAAGCATGATAAGACTCTGAATGTGTCAATCAGCTATTACGAATTGAGCCTCATTGCTGCTTTGGGTATTAATAACTACCGTGCCCTTTCTTTAGGAAAGCGTCAATCGTATTACAGTGACGATGAGAAGCAACGCGATCAGCACATCAATTTGTTGCAAGTTTGGCAACATGTTCTGGAAACAAATAAATTCTACGATCCGGTAGTTACCCCGCTTCCTGACAGTATGAACACGAAATACGCGGGCGTTTTTTGCGATGAGTTGCAAAATCTCCCCGCCGTGGCGATATCATCTATTATCGCACGCACACAAGCCCAACATATTGTCGCCAATATGGATCCCCATCAATGTTTAATTTCGTCACCGTTTATTGATTCATGTTTTAAAATGTTGGTGCAGCAGCACTGGCAATGCAGTTTGTATGAACACTTATTACCGCGAACCTGGCGCAGCCGAGCCGCTATTGTTGCGGCGGGGAATCAGCTCATGCAGTTTAAATTCTCAATTGAGGGCAAGGGGGTTCGCCGAGCGTACAGTGCCCTGGAGTCTGCGCAAATTCTTCCAGGGTTAATCTCATGGATCATGCCTACCCATATTGGGGAACTGGGACGTTACCACCAGGATGATACGGCGCTTATTGTGTTGAACCCGGAAGACCCGGCGCTTATTCCTCTTAAAGCGCTAGGTTTCCATTATATTCTGACACCGGAACAAGCCATTGGCCTGGAGTTTCGTACCGTGATTTTGGTTCATTTCGTCAGCCATTTGTGGGATCAGTTGAAACAGAAAAAAGAACAGAATGGCTTAACTATCGGAGAAATGACTGCCCTGAATAAAACCTTTGTTGCTCTTAGCAGGGGAATGAACCAGGTATTTATAGTAGAACCGCACAATAAAGCCATGAGGGAGTGGGCACATAAAGTATTGGGTTTAATTCCAGATAATCAAACCGTTGAACTTACGGCCTTGCAACAGCTAAGTCCGGAGCAATTGTTAACGCGAGTTGAGCATCACTTAAATGAAGGGCAGCAAGAGCCTGCTGAAGCTATTTTAAGGCACTATCTTCGTTATACCGACGTTGAAATTGCAGCTTATATAGAGAAGCGTCGCGATAAAGCAGAAAAGAATCGCGTGGTGCTCTCTGAAACCGAACCCACAGCGCAATCTTTGCCTAAGGATAAACCTGAGCCGAAGGTTGGTAGAAATCAGAAAAACGGCTCCGAACCTAAAGTAGGGGATAGTCAAAAAAATCCACGAGCTGCGAAAACATTACAGCCACTTACGATCAAAAGCAACGTTGGAACAATTGATGCGGCACAAATTCAAAAGCAAACGGGTCTTAAGGTTATAATGGCCAACCAGCCCTCGGAAAAACAGACACCTCCTATTTATAAATTTCTCAGGGAAATCGCTGAAGACCCAAGTAAACTACCCATGTTGATAGCAAGCACTAAATTAACAGAGTTCCTTTTTGAAGCACCCGTTTATGAACATGAAACGTTATTTTCCCGGTTAATGAATGCGAAGTTTGCATCGACGTTTTTGATACTGCTTTTAGAAAAGAAAGACGTATTAAGTAATTATCTCTTATCACCGGATAGTGTTTCTGGGCCAAAGCCTGTTAAATCGGAACAGATGAAATCATTTCGTAGCATTGAAGAATTCAAAAAGTATCACTTAATGAAGTTGTGTCATTCCATGGAGGGATTAAACTTACTGGAAACGCTTTTTCAGTGCTCTAATCTGGGAAATAGTGATGTATTTTTTAAGCCGTTAAAATCTAATAATACTCTGTATAGTGATACTACGTTATATTATTGGTTGAGTTTTACCGAGAGGGGACAACAACTTCTGTTACAGCTCATACAGAAGAGTTCTAAAATAAAGGATTACATAAGTAAAACTATTTTTGAAATAGATGATCCTTTTAATACAATTGCATTAGAGAATCTGACCACATCGACCATAGGGGTTACACTTATACGCTTTATGAAGCCAGGATTTTCGAGTGTACGTTGGGATGCTATCGGTACTGTGTCCTGGGTCGGCGAGAGGTCAGATTTTGTTGATTTTTTTAGAAAGATGGTATCGTTATTTGTAACGGAGAATTTGCGTCTACAGCAAAAAGTTTCTTTTGAAATCTCTTGGGAAAGCAATTTTTTGTATTGCGTTTTCGTGGATAATCAATTTGATTTACATGGCTTGTTCAATGGAAAAACTGATTCCTCTTGGGAGGACACAGAACAATTGATAGAAAAACTTGCTTCATCAATTTTTAATAATTACGCATCGACCCAAAAAGTAAAAATATCTATACTTAAGATTAATCCAGGGAAAGAAATACTGAGTGAGCAGTCACCAGCGGAGATATTTCAAAAGAATTACTCAGGAATGATAGAGCCCTTCCCACTGGAAGGTGTAGATTTAACAAATCCAGAGCAACAGCAAAAACTGTTCCATAAGAAGCTTTTAGTTTCTGAACGAACTATGGATAATAAAAATTTTCTCCATATTGCAGTCCTTCACTCCTGCATCGATTTTATCAAGTTATATCCAATTCATGAGAGCTGGTTTAATGCGCAAGACCAAAGCGGCATGACTCCATTAAATCTCGCAGCTTTTATTAAGAGACCGGATTTAGCAAGTCTAATGCTCGATTTCAATGCTGATCCTAATATTGTGGATAATATTGGCCGTTCCCCTCTACATTATGCTGTCAACTCTCGGGCTTATGAGTTAGTGGAGAAATTGCTATCCCATAAAAATATTGATTTAAACAAAGTTGACAACAAAAATATATCTGCATTTTGTATTGCAAATGATATAGGTGATGCAAAGTTAATATTTATGTTTCTTGCAAAAGGTGTGAATGTAAATAGAACCATTTTCGAACGAATTACCCCAGCAGCTCAAGCCGCTTACGCTAATAATGAAAAATTGTTTGATTCTTTAATGGATAAAGGTGCGGATATCCAAAGTAGAATGAAAGAAGGAGTGACCCCGGGCGCCTTAATACTGTCACAAATATCGCTAAAACAAATTGATTATAAATGGATTCAAAAACTATTTTATAAAAGAATAGACCTTGGGATAACGAGCCTTATATTACAAAAAGAACATACTTTAGTTGAGCTGGCTTACCAACGTAAGGAACGATTCATCGGCCGTGCTATTAAAGAATATATGTCCATTTTTTATCCGCACCATAAAGAATTACATGCGCATAATAATACAGTTAAGCTCACAGAAATCTCCAAAATTTATCTTGATAAAAAGGTCGTGGATAATAAATTACTATGTGAGTTTGTTGCAGATGCACAGGATGATGAAATTAACCAAGCAGTAATAAATTATTTCTCAAGCTTTATAACTCATTTAAGACGACCTAATCCCGATATTAATTTACTCATATATTGGCTTGTAAATAAAAATAATAAAGATTTTCTTTTAAAGTATCTAAGTGATCCTCTTAACAACTTATATATAAGACTGAGCACTCTTACAGAAAAGGTGACCGATCCCGAGCATCTGTTTTATGGAACCAGCATGCTTTTCTGGTTTTGTTACTTAGAAAACAACAGCTTCCATTTGTCCACTTTATTAAAGAATCGTCCGCAACTTAAAAAAGGGTTGAAATCCTGCCTTGCGCGTAAAGAAGAGTTATTCCATATTCCTTTATCTCCAATTCAAATGTTGCTTAGTCACGAAGATGGCCGTTCGTTGTTAAACAGTCAGTTTCCAGATTTACTAAACTTTGTATTTGATAAGTTCGCCGTATTTGATTTAGTGTCACTAGAACGATTTATTAACGCTTTTTTGACAGCCATCGAGGATGTTCCTGAAGAAGGAAAGCCTGTTATTTACTTTAAAATAGGACGGAAAGTAGCTACAGGCATCATTTTAAATTCAGGGGAATGGTTTTTGAGAACCTCAGGGCTTGGACGTAAATCGATAGTGTGTGCCAATTTATCCTCTTTTATTAATGAGCTTGAGTTTTTAAAACATCTGGATGGCTTTTACCATGTGCACGTAAATGTCGTGGTACCAGTTAAAAAGGCATGTCATTCACTAATTGAAAATCTTAAGATTGAACACTTAACTGGCTCTGGGATAGATTATAAATTCCTTTGTCAGCAACTTTTGCGAATGTGGGATTTGCGCGCAATGGAACAACTCTTTCGGGAGCTGGGATCTAATTTAAAAAAGTTTCTAGAGGACTCAGGAGATTATTTAGTCCAGTATGCCATTACCAGGGATTTTTCTGAAGGGATAATTTGTTTATGGAACTATATGGTAGATTGTGGCATAGATGTTTTATCAACACCCCCGAGAAACATCCTGGCCTGTGCGGTTAAAACGTTTAATGAAGATCTAATTAAAAAAATGTTGGACTTAGGATTTAAAATAAACGAACCGTTCTTTACGGATAGTCTCTTGTTCCGGGCTATAAATGAAAATAGTCTTGAACAGTTGAAGACATTAGCCGTGTTAAACCCAAACCTTGATAGTGCTTTAGATTTTGAAGGAAATACGGCTCTAATTCTTGCTGCCCGATCGAACAACAACGATTTTTTTCATCGTCTGATGGATATGGGTGCTGATTTATCGAAGGTAAATGATGAAGGTATCTCTCCGATATTTTGGCTCATTGTGAATAATAATGATTTTTGCATTGAGCGCTTATCAACCAGGGGAGTAGAAATGCCTCCTGCGATACAGATACCAAATGGAGGCAAGTTGCCCATTGATATAAGTCTCCTCAAACAGTACAACATTGCTAATGCACCTGAAATAGCCAATAACTTGAAGAAGCTTTTTGACAAAAAAATAAATTCTAATCCAGTAATTATTACGGCTTTGGAACTAGCGCGTATCGTAGGGAATCGTAAACTGAATGAGGGCGTTAATTTTAAATTCTTCACTCGAAAGACAGATAAAGAGGGACCCGAGGAGAAAAATAAGCAGCAACCGAAGAATAAATAAAGGCATTCTTAACGCCTTTATTTTTTTTGGTATTAAAAAAAGCTCTCCTTGTGATTGTATGTTAGGCTGCAAGAGGGAGAAAACATCCCGTTATTTACCCCGTTTCATTATATTAATTGATAAATTGTTGTTTAGGGAGGTTGTGCTATAATATCATACATATTTATCAATAAATTACCTGACATGCCTCGCGATACTCCAATATACCGAAATGTTTTTCAAATACCCTTGAAATATATTCACCAAAAAATACTTACTACAAAGAATAAAGGAGATGCCGCGAAAAGTTTAGGTGTCCACCCCGACAAACTGGCCTATTTATTCCTGAATTTGAAAAATCCTAAAACGGGTGAGTATGTAACTTTCAAAGAAATGAAAGACACATGGAAAAACGAAAAGGAGGCTATTGCGTTTTGGGGCAAACAGTATGATGAGCCGGTTAAAGAAATTATAGAGGAATTTGATAATTTAAACCTGTTTGAATTATTCAGCCTTATCCAAAAATATAAAATTAGAACTATGCATGGTTTATCGGGTTATGCACACATAAATAATTCAAGTATAAAGGTATATCTGGCTGGATTTCTAGTGACCGTAGACAATACAAATGCAGTCCTCAATTTTGATATATTAAAAAAAATCAGCACAGAAGAACAACTTAAAACTGCTTTGGGGGCGGATAAATATCAGGAGCTTGTAGATGCCTACCTTAAAAAAATTGAAGATAGAGTTTTTAAGACTGAAATAAACCAAGTAACACCAGTAACACCAGTAACTCCAGTAACTCCAGTAACTCCAGTAATTGAAGTACCTATAGTTCATAATAATCGTGAATACCTGACAACTATATCAAATATACCTATATCAAAATGGCTACAACACCATCCTCATTATATTTTAAGTACAGTGGCAAATTCTAAATCCTATAATGACGCTTCTATAAAACTGGGTGCAACGATTCACAACTATCTAAACAAAACCCTAATGGTCTCAGGTTTTAACCAAGGCAAGATGCGACATTTTGATGGAATAAAGCAGTATATACAAAAAATTTTCAGACTTAAGCTCTTTGTTTCTTTTCCTGAGGCTAAAATTAGTTGGGAAAACTGTCGTATATATGAATTACACGATTTAATAGTACGTTCATCATCGTTAGACGAGTTAGAAATTTATTTGGGTATCGGACAAAACCAACTTAAGAATGAACTAAAAAAATTGTCCTTAACATACAAAGACTTAAGGAACTTTTCGGTCGCGCAGGCTTTAAAAACCTGGGGCTTGAATTATTATTTGCCCTTAAAAGAGGTAATTATAAAACGCTCTTTTACGATTAAAGATATTCACCAAGCCATTCTATCAAGTCCAGATGTACAGACCGCGGAAAACATTTTAAATCTTCCTCATGGTGCGTTAAATTTCTTTTTGAAATATTGTATTTTAGTGAGCAAGTACGAGTGTATTCCATTATCTTTTAATCAATTTAAGACTTTTTTTCCTGATCGTGAATCGGCTCTCGCATATTATCGTAAAGAATACTATGAGATTATGCTTCCTCAAATGCGCCCTTTTAAAGATCGATCATTTGCTGAGATTTATCAGGTTATTAGAGATAGTGATAATTTAATCGAGGCTGCAGCTCATTTTGAAATGTCAGCAGATGATTTCGATAACGAATTAAAAAAACTAAGCTATTGGCAAGAAGATAATAACCTTTACTTCTTATCCTATCAGTCTATAAAACAGATATGGCCGGAGAAGGAGGACGCACAGTCTTCGTGGCAGCACACCTTTTACCAAACAATGGGAAAATTACAAGCTGATCATCAGGATATATGGTCTAATTGGGAGCAAACTCGGAATAACTATCAGTCCGTTGAGTATCCAGCTGAGCAGGACGAACTACAATCAAATATTAATGTGCAAACTGAAGCAATGGATGTGCAAATAGATAATGATCAATTGAGAGCCTCCCCTTCCTTTTTTTCGCAAAAAAGAAAAAGAGAGATAGATGAAATCGACGAACCTGCGAATAAGCGTCGCAAATTAG
>JAUXYG010000045.1 GCA_030694525.1 Legionella sp.
TTTGTAAACCTCTTCCATTTTTACTGCAATTGGGGATTGAGTAGAGGGTATTTCAAGCAGTTCCATCAGAGTTCTATAACTAATGGGTTTCATTTGATCCTGATTTTTCCCCTCTAGTTGCCGACATAACCATTCAAGTCCCGCAACAATAAAAGGATTCCCATTGGTCTTAAAACACGCCTTTTTTATTAATCCTTCCTGATTTGCCTGCAGGTAAAAATCAATAATCATATTTAAATTAGAATTTCCTGATCCGCCACGATAATGAACCGTGAAAGGTTGCCGTAAATCAAGACTACCTATATGCTGTGGTTCAAAGAAATAATCCTGTACTATTTTATTATACATCATAATGGTGACATGCAGTGCAGCCTGTTTACTTGATTACAAATTATAGCAATAGCTCCATCAACTTGCTCCTCAGTTGTAAACCGACCAAGGGAAAGTCTCACTGAGCTGTGAGCCATCTCTGCACTCAAACCAATTTCTCTTAAAACATAGGATGGTTGAATGCTTGCTGAGGTGCAGGCTGATGATGTAGAGATAGCCAGCTCATGAAGAGCTAATAACAAAGAGTCACCATCCAGACCAGAAAAACAAATATTCAGATTGCCGGAAATACGTTGGGTTTCACTGCCATTTAAAAGAACACCGGGTAAATTTCTGATACCGTTCCAAAGTTTTTTACGAAAATTTAATATTCGGGCCTGCTCTTCCTCACGAATACTCCCAGCCAAAGCAAAAGCCTCACCCATACCAACGATTTGATGGGTAGCTAATGTGCCCGATCTAAGACCACCTTCATGTCCGCCACCAAACGTTTGTGGTTGTAACCTTATACGGGGTTTATAGCGTACATACAAAGCTCCGATTCCTTTTGGCCCATAAATTTTATGCGCCGAAAAGGACATTAAGTCAACAGGTAATGCCGCTAAATCTATCGGCAGTTTTCCCGCGCTTTGTGCCGCATCCACGTGAAAAACAATTCCTTTATTTTTAAGTAAGGTGCCAATGGATGCAAGATCCTGAATCACACCAATTTCATTGTTGACATGCATGATAGAAACTAAAATGGTGTCGGGTCTAAGCGCTTGTTCCAATTTTCGCAGATCTAAGAGTCCGTCACGTTCTGGAGTAATATAAGTAACCTCAAAACCCTCTTTTTCCAAATGGGAAAAGCTATCGAGTACCGCCTTGTGCTCCGTACTCAGCGTAATGAGATGTTTGCCTTTATTTTTATAAAAGTGAGCAGCACCAATAATAGCCAAATTATTTGATTCAGTAGCGCCAGAAGTAAAAACAATCTCCTGAGACATAGCATTTACCACTTGAGCAATTTTCCCTCGCGCATGCGCCACTGCCAAAGCTGCTGTTTTACCATAATCATGAGTAATCGAGGAAGGATTGCCAAAATCTACATCCGGACCTAAATATTTAATCATCTGCTGAACAACATATGGATCTACTGGTGTTGTAGCCATATAATCAAAATAAATCGGTCTTGTATTCATTTAATCGCTCCTGGATTTCCTACTCGCCCACTCCAAAGACTTCTGAATCTGACTTAACATTCCGCGTAAGATACTTACTTCCATTTTTTCAAGGTTAATCCGGTTAAACATGCGTCTCACCCGTTGCATTAATCGGCGGGGATTTGCACTCTTTAAAAATTGAATTTCTACAAACACTTCTTTTAAATGGGTATAAAATTGTTCGATTTCATCTGCACTGGCGTATTCATCCTGACGCATGGCTACCTGAGCACCAGGCTGTAACAATTTCATCCGCATTTCATAAGCTAAAATCTGTACTGCTTGAGCCAAATTAAGCGAACTGTAATCTGGATCACTAGGAATATGTACATGATAATGACATTTTAATAATTCTTCATTAGTCAATCCAGCGTGTTCTCTCCCAAATACTAACGCAACCTGTGTTGCATCGGATTGACTTGCTACCAGTTCAGCGCTGCTTGATGGAATCAATCCTGGTAAAGAAAGTCCTCGAGGCCTTGCACTTGTAGCCAAAATAAGTTGGCAGCCGGCCAAGGCCTCTTCAAGTGTCTCGGTCACTATTGCTTGCTCCAATATGTCATCGGCACCTGCCGCCATTTCTTTTGCTTTATAATCAGGAAAAGATTTGGGATTAACCAGATAAAGGGAATTTAACCCCATGGTTTTCATTGCTCTGGCCGTTGAACCAATATTTCCAGGATGCGAGGTGGCTACTAAAACTATTCTAATGGCACTTAAATTCATAAAAAAAAATATTAATTCAGATAATGTTTCACTATATCACAACATTTTTGATTGGACTTCTCAATGTATAAAAAAAATGTGCTAGAATTGCTGATTTTGTAGCTAAAGAGTATATCCATGGAACCACTTTTAAATATCGCAGTAAGCGCAGCACGTCAGGCAGGTGAAATTATTGTTCGACACATGGAACAGATTGATCGCCTTAAAATTACCGCCAAAAATAGTAACGAGTACTTTAGCGAAGTGGATATCAAGGCGGAACAGGCGATTATATATGCCATTCATAAAGCATATCCCGAGCATGGGATCCTCGCAGAAGAAAGTGGTGTTCAAGAAGGCGACGGTGAATCGGTATGGATTATTGATCCTTTAGATGGCACGTCCAATTATTTACATGGTTTTCCTTTTTTCTCTGTCTCTATTGCATTAAAAGTTAAAAATCGAATTGAGCACGGAGTCATTTACGATCCCTTACGTCACGAGTGTTTTGCTGCAAGCAGAGGACGCGGCGCACGTTTAAACGACAGAAGGATTCGCGTTTCCAAACAAACACAGTTAAGCGCCTCGCTATTAGGTACGGGATTTCCATTTAGAGATCTTTCATTAGCACAACGTTATTTACCGACTTTTGAAGCCATGTTTGGCAAATGCGCAGGAGTTCGTCGAACAGGTTCAGCTGCTCTTGATTTAGCCTATGTAGCCAGCGGTAGACTGGATGGATTTTGGGAATTTGGCTTACGCCCATGGGACGTTGCCGCAGGGTCTTTACTGATAAGGGAAGCCGGTGGCCTGATAAGTGATGTTCAAGGCGCAGACGATTTTCTAAAATCTGGCGACGTAGTAGCAGGCACACCCAAGGTATTTAAATCCCTGTTACAAACCATCTCCCCTACTCTAAGATAATAAGAATAATCACTATTTGAATAAAATTGTAGCCCGTAATAGCAAAGCGTATTACGGGAACATACATCACACTCAGCATCTAGCCTTGCAACTCCCGCATTACGACTTTCTTTAATTAACGTAAACCCTTTTTAAGGCCCAAGCTTGCCGATAATTGTTCTGCCATCGCGGTTCCAAGATTTTTACTAACTCTGTCAAACAAGTTTGGTTTGACTGTATAGTCTATAATGCTGTCTGTTTTTAATTGTTCTCTTGCCAATTGACCGCTGCTGGAAAAACCATCAATTAATC
>JAUXYG010000048.1 GCA_030694525.1 Legionella sp.
GAGAAAGAGAAGCCACAGCAGCGTTACAGAACGGGCAAATTTTTATCATTCCGTGGGAAGGTTTATCTTGGGCGCGTCCTGCCCTTAAAAAAGGCTGGGTCGGGAAAGCTCCGGTGAAAGCGCAACAAGTAGTTGCGGTTGGCGATATTGTGTACGTTCATGCTACGGATGAATACTGGCAATTAGCTCAGATTCCTGAAGCTGAATCTGCACTGGTAGCGCTTAATCCACAAAATGGAGCTATAGAAGTTTTAGTGGGCGGATTTAATTTCCAAAAAAGTAAATTTAATCGCGCTACTCAGTCAAGCCGACAACCTGGTTCAAGCTTTAAGCCGTTTGTTTATGCAGCCGCGTTAAACAATGGCTATAATTTGGCGACATTGATCAATGATGCCCCTATTGTGGTGGATGACCCAAGCCAACCCAATTTATGGCGACCACATAATGTGAATTTAAAGTTTAATGGCCCTACCCGATTAAAACAGGCACTGGTGCAATCTAAAAATCTGGTGTCCATCCGGATTCTGGATGATATAGGTATTGATTATACTATAGACTTCTTAACCCGATTTGGCTTTAGTAAAAAATCATTACCGAAAGCCTTGTCTTTGGCATTGGGAAGTTTATCAGTTAGCCCTATGGATTTAACTACTGCTTATGCGGTGTTTGCCAATGGTGGCTTTAAAGTAGAACCTTATCTTATTGACCACATTACTGACACAGAGGGTAAAGTCCTGTTGCAGGCAAAACCCACTATTGTATGTTCTACCTGTAATGAAAATGAAGACAGTTCGGCACTCGCTCCAAGAGTAATACCCGAGGATATTGCTTACCTGATGAATTCTGCGCTGAAAGATGTAATTCAACATGGAACGGCACGTGCAGCCCGCTCCCTAAATCGGATGGATATTGCAGGAAAAACCGGGACGACCAATGATCAGGTGGATGCCTGGTTTTCTGGATTTAATCCCGATTTGGTTGTTACCGCCTGGATTGGCTTTGACACACCCAAGTCATTACATGAATATGCTGCAGGCCTGGCATTACCTTTATGGATTGACTTTATGAAAGAGGCATTAAAGGATAAACCAGAAAATGAATTAAAGCAGCCAGAAAATGTTGTTGCGGTACGTATCGATCCTGCAAGTGGTTTATTAGCCAAGCCCAATCAGGATAATGGAATTATTGAGTATTTTCGTGATAAAGAAGTACCTTCCGAGGAAGATCCAACCCCGGTGTATAATGCGAGTAATGATCAGCAGTTGGCACCTGTGGAAGAGAATTTATTTTAAAATTAATATTATGGTATGTGATTCTTTAAGCCTGAAGTATCAATGTGTCTTAACCTCTGGATCCCTCGGATGAACCGAGGGACGTAGGGACGGGGGTAACTGACAGGACGTGGTAAAAATAATTCAAAACGTTTTTAACTCACATTCCCGATACAAATTTTAAATTGTTCCCCTTATACAACAGATATAAATGTTAATCCTACAACAGATATGAATTTTAATCCTTACAACAGATATGAATTTTAATTAAGTTCGGTAATGGATAGTCTCTAAAAATACCAATTCTAATTTTACCCCCCTACGTCCCTCGACTTGGTCGAGGGATCCAGGCATTCTCGCTCTGGATCCCTCGGATAAACCGAGGGACGTAGGGACGGGGGCAACTGACAGGACGTGATAAAAATAATTCAAAACGTTTTCACTCACATTCCCGATTCAAATTTTAAATTGTTCCCCTTACAACAGATATGAATTTTAATTAAAAGTTCGGTAATGGATAGTCTCTAAAAATACTAATTCAAATTTTACCCCCTACG
The DNA here is from genome assembly GCA_030694525.1 of Legionella sp. Taxonomy (GTDB): domain Bacteria; phylum Pseudomonadota; class Gammaproteobacteria; order Legionellales; family Legionellaceae; genus Legionella. The sequence goes on from JAUXYG010000048.1 coordinate 1,829, forward strand.
TCCCTCGACTTGGTCGAGGAATCCAGGCATTCTCGCTCTACATCCCTCGGATAAACCGAGGGACGTAGGGACGGGGGTTAACTGACAGGACGTGGTAAAAATAAGTCAAAAACGTTTTTCACTCACATTCCCGATACAAATTTTAAATTGTTCCCCTTATACAACAGATATGAATGTTAATCCTACAACAGATATGAATGTTAATCCTTACAACAGATATGAATGTTAATCCTTACAACAGATATGAATTTTAATTAAGTTCGGTAATGGATAGCCTCTAAAAACTACCAATTCTAATTTTACCCCCTACGTCCCTCGACTTGGTCGAGGGATCCAGAGATTTTCGCTAAGACTGAAGTGAGACTGTGAAAAGTCTTATCCATTCCCTACTAATTGGTTAACTGAATGTTTATTTTCCGGATAAAGCTGTTTTGGAGGGGACATATTCAAAGTCCAACTCACGTGCAACTGCTTCATAGGTGATTTTACCCTCGTGAACATTTAAACCATTAAGCAAATGTGGGTCGCTTAGCAAGGCTAATTTCACGCCTTTAGTGACAATATTTAAAACAAAAGGTAACGTTGCATTATTCAGCGCAAATGTTGAGGTTCGCGGAACAGCCCCTGGCATGTTAGCGACACAATAGTGAACGACATTATCCACAACATAGGTTGGTTCCTGATGTGTTGTTGGGCGACTTGTTTCAAAGCAGCCTCCCTGATCAATGGCTACATCAACCAATACAGATCCTGGACGCATGGATTTGAGCATGTTTCGGGTAACTAATTTCGGAGCTGATGCACCAGGTACCAGAACTGCTCCTATAACTAAATCAGCGCTTTTAACATAATGTTCTATAGCATCTGCGGTAGAATACACTGTATTTAGCTTTGAGCCGAATTGAAAATCAAGCTCGTTTAAACGATGCAGGGATCGATCAAGAACTATAACTCGCGCCTCCATTCCCATTGCCATACGCACAGCATTAGTTCCAACCACACCGCCGCCAAGAACAACAACGTTTGCAGCGGCAACTCCGGGAACTCCTCCTAAAAGAACGCCACTTCCCCCTTGCGCCATTTCAAGACAATGGGCTCCGGCCTGAATTGACATACGACCGGCTACTTGGGACATAGGGGTCAATAGTGGTAAGCCGCCATCATCCTGGGTTACTGTTTCATAAGCTATAGCAGTAACTCCAGACTCTTTAAGCAAACGCGTTTGCTGGGCATCAGGGGCAAGATGTAAGTAAGTGAATATAGTCTGGCCTTGGCGTAAACGCTTGCATTCAATGGGTTGGGGTTCTTTTACTTTTACAATGAGCTCAGCATTTGCAAAAACCTCATCAGCAGTATCCACGATTTCCGCGCCAGCACTTTGATAATCTTCATTTGAAATACCAATACCCAGACCAGCACCTCGTTCAACTAAAACGGAGCTTCCTAAACGAATTATTTCACGTACACTTGAAGGGACAAGGCCTACACGATTTTCTTGTGGTTTTATTTCCTTGGGGACACCGACTAACATAAACAACTCCTTCTCTAATAAACTATCCAATACAAACTGTCGCAATCCGCTTTTCAGGAATCCTTACTAAATCCACCTTCCCGTATTACGCTTTGCTATTACGGGCAACCTAAGAAGGAATACCACTGTGCATAAAGTAGCCTGTATTAGCGAAGCGTAATACAGGATTTAGCGAAACACGTTGAACCAAGGTTATTACTGATTTTTTAATTGCTGAATTAATTGTGGCACCAGCTCGAATAAATCACCCACTAGTCCATAATTAGCAATTTGAAAAATTGGAGCATCTGCATCTTTATTAATTGCAACAATAACCTTCGAGTCTTTCATACCCGCTAAATGCTGAACAGCGCCTGAAATTCCCAAAGCAATATAAAGTGTCGGCGCTACAATCTTCCCTGTTTGACCCACTTGATAGTCATTTGGGACAAACCCTGCGTCCACAGCCGCACGTGAAGCACCCACAGCAGCGCCAAGAGCATCAGCCAACTCCTCAACAAGTTTGAACTTTTCCGCACTTTGCAAACCACGGCCACCTGATACTACAATTTTGGCACTGCCCAGATCTGGTCGCTCTGATTTACTTAGCTCATGGCGGATAAATTCATTATCACGGGGAAGAATTTCCTGACTTAGCGTATCAATCGAGCATGGTGTCTGTGTTGCGGTGACTGGATTAAATGCCGTTGTTCGTATTGTTAGCACTATTTGGGAGTCCAATACGCGAACGGTCTCTATAGCGTTTCCAGCATAAACAGGATGTTCAAAGGTATTTGCGTCAATAATTTTACTGACATCGGAGATTTGTGCGACATCTAATTCAGCGGCAATTCGCGGAGCACAATTTTTGCCAAAAGTACTGGCTGGGGCTAAAATAACTTTAAAATCCCTGGCTAGAGATGCAACTAACTCACTCATTTGCTCAGCTAGAATATGCTTATAGCATGGCTTGTCCAAATATAGAACATGTTGGACTCCCTCCATAGAAGCCACTTGATCTGCTACCATCTTGCACTGGTCTCCTACAACCAGCATGGTGGGTTCATTGTCTATTTCCAATGCAGCTGCGAGCATATTTTTTGTCGCAGGATGCATGGTGTCATTATTGTGTTCAACAAGTATTAAAGTGCTCATCATCTCTCCCTATTAAAGCACTTTGGCTTCATGCTGAAGTTTATCAATCAATGTCTCTACCGTTTCCACCATCACCCCACCACTTCGAGCCAGAGGTGCGGTAACTTTTAAAACCTCTACATGTGGTTTAAGAGGTAACTCAAGGCTTTCTAACTCCACGACATCTAATTGTTTTCTTTTTGCTTTCATAATATTAGGTAAACTTGCATATCGTGGTTCATTCAGGCGTAAATCCGTACTAACCACTGCGGGCAAACGAACTTTTACAGTCTCATGTCCCCCATCAATTTCACGAGTTACTTCCAGAAAATCACCCTCTGTTTTTATTTGTGACGCGTAAGTCGCTTGTGGCCATTTTAATAACGTTGAAAGCATTTGTGGTGTTTGATTATTATCACCGTCAATTGTCTGCTTACCCATAATAATAAGATTAGGTTGCTCTTGCTCACAAATTTTTTTTAGAATTTTAGCGATATTCAAGCTTGCAAATGACTGATCCGTTTTTACCAAAATCGCTCTATCAGCGCCTAAAGCTAAAGCATGACGTAATGTTTCCTGCGAGAGATCGGTACCTATAGTGACCGCCACTACCTCACTGGCCCAGTTTTTTTCACGCAAGCGTAATGCCTCTTCAAGGGCTATTTCATCAAATGGATTCATTGCCATTTTAATATTATGTGTTTCGACGCCTGAATTATCTGACTTGACACGAATTTTGACATAAGGGTCTACTACACGCTTCACTGCCACGAGTATCTTCATCTTTCCTCACTGGAATATCAAATCAATCAGCATCTTGCCAGAGATGCTGGTGTAAATTCAAGGGGTTGCTGATATTTAAAACATAGTTCAGATATACCCTCGTCCTAAAAAAATGTCTGTTTAGAGCTACGTTACCGGGTATGTTCATACAACGCGAGTTGTAACGACTCTCCCTTTAAGGATAAAAGAATTTGTGAAGACTCATCAATAGCCTTTCTTGTGGTAGAGGTGTAAATGTTTTTCTGACATTTAAACTCATCCAAAAGTTGTTGTGCCTGATTCAATTTTTCAGATAAGGAATAGTTACCTGAGTCCAATGCTCGTAACTGGAATAATAATGATTTCATTTTGATATTCTTTTCATAACCCAAGCGAAAGCTTCCTAATAGTTGCTTTTCGTTGAGCTTAATATAGTTAGTTAAGGGAACGCTGATTTTTTGTATTTCCGCAGTTTTTAATCCCATAGTTGACGGCTCTGTATTTCCTTCATTAATTTCAAAATCGGACAATAAAGGTTTAAGGATAACCGAGCCGATACTTACGGTAGCATCGAAACATTGCAGAGATACCCAAAAAGTCATCTCCATTAATCGTGCCAATAGATTTGTAGTAGAAGTAGCTGCGATAAGAGTTATTTCCTGAAGTGCTTGGCCAATTTTTTTAAATCCTGCTGAATCTCTTCGCTCCAGGAACTGACCACTTTTTAAAAGAACAAAATAAAGAGAATATATTGCGAATACTTCCTCAGCTACAATTACTGCTCCGTAGGTAGCCAAAAGGGACGGAATAAACATGATGAGAGCCCGTAACCCTTTCGAATTTATCTTACCAACTCTATCAAAAAAACCACCAGAATGTTCCAAAAGTTGCAACAAACTGTCACAAAGACTTTTCCCACTATAGGTTGTTGAGCGTTCTTTAAGCTTTAATAACCATTGAATACAATCACCTCTGCTGGAAATATCTGCAAAAGTTATTTCCTTTTTAAATTTCTCTGGATTGATCAATTTGTCATAACAGGCATGTAACCTTTTAAAACAAACTCCGTCATCAAGCCCCACTGATAGCTGATGCTCAATCCAGATTACCTCAGGTAAAAAATGAGGTCTGCGATCGGGATGAAAATACCAAGTTAGAATTTTATAATTCTTTTCAATTTTATGACTTTCGGTCCCATCAATTAACAAATAATGATTAATTAACTTCGCAAAATTAATATCTAATCTTAAAAGTTCAGCTTTATCCAATTGTGCTGGATTGTATTTTTTTTCTGAATCAGATACACCAAAGGCTTTAAGTAAATCAACTAATGAGCTTTCAATAGTCATTATGTAATTACTCCTTTAATTAAACTGATTACCAGAGTGGTAGCAGGTCCTCCTGACGGCGCAAATTTAAATTATTTTTTTAAAATAATCATATTGTTTAAGATAACGGGCCAATACCCCCACCACTATTAGCGCAAAATAAAAACCTGCCATCACATCGCTTAAATAATGAAAATAAAGCAATACACGTGACATAATAACCAGGAATGCTAAACCCAAGATGGCGTAAAAATATTGGGGAAACACAATCCCGAGTCCCGCAGCCAAGGCTGAAACAGTAATACTATGCCCAGAAGGAAAAGACCAATATAAGTCATTGAGCTTAAACCAATAAAAACCAAATAAATCATTCTTAAACAATAATTCTGGCCGAGCTCTACTGACGGTAATTTTTAAAACAGCACCAATAATATTAGAGACCAAAACACAACTCATTAAAAAGAAGGAACAGGCCTCTTTTGTTGCATTTTTACTCACATACCGATAAAATAGCCCGGAAATGAGGAACAAAATAACATAAATCGCCCATTTTCCGAACATGGTCAGGATGCTAAGTCCATGTACATATCCTCTGATATCCATTCGATGAAAATAAATAGCTACAGGTTTGTCAATAAAATGATAGGTTAAAATGAGTAAAGCAGCAAATCCTGCGATACACCATGGTTTTATTAATAAGTTAAAAGTTTTTTCAAATTGAGTCACAATAAGCCTCTTAAATCGTCTCATGCTGTGCATCATATAAGAGGTCCTTACCTAAGCCAATACATGAATTGAAAATTCATTCATTAGCGTGTTGGGTCAAATGACCTAATGGCGCTGCCTTAAGCAGCGTCCTTAGGTCATTGACCCAATAAGAACGCATTTCCCTCAAAAAAGGAAACTGTTGAAAATTCATTCATTAGTTTTATGACGATTTGATAAATCATTTGCTTTATAATATTTCCATTTATATTTAAAATGTTGCGAATTAATGAGTTGTCTTCCACTCGCAGGTGGGGAACTATCCAATAAAATGGCATTTTGCTAAATATTTGGATGGTTCCCCACCTGCGTGGTGATGACAAAATAAACATTAAGTACGGTAAAAGAACATAAATTTTTGAGGGGATAACCAAGCCCGCGCAGGCGGGATCTATACACAATAAAATGGCATTTAGCTAATATTTTGATGGTTCCCCGTCTGCACGGGGACGACAAAAGAAACATAAAACATGATAGAAGCACATAAAATTTTGAGGTGATACCTCAGACCTCAACCGGATTAGTGAAATTTCAAATCTTTGAATTTTATTGTCCTTTTATCGTAATAAGTTAATAATTTCTTGTTAATGAAGCCATGTATTGGATAGAATTGCTGCACCGCTTCTATAGTTCACAAGATTAATGCAAGAATTTACTTTAATTCAACAAATCTGTATTTGGGCAATGCCCGTACTGCTCGCGATAACGTTACATGAAGTGGCTCATGGCTATGCGGCTTACCGTTGTGGCGATACTACTGCAAAAATGTATGGCCGTTTAAGCTTAAATCCAATACGACATATTGACTTGTTAGGTACTATTATTTTACCAATTCTTATTGGAGTTATTACCCATTTTAACTTCGTAATAGGCTATGCAAAACCGGTACCCGTGAACTGGAATCAACTCCGTAATCCACGTCGGGACATGATTCTGGTTACACTTGCTGGTCCTTGCGCCAATTTTGTAATGGCATTATTTTGGGCCGGTTGTTTTAAAATAGCAATTATGCTTCATCCAGAAATATCAATGCCTGCTTTATTTCTCCTTGCTACTGCAAAAGCTGGGATGATCATTAATCTGGTGCTGGCATTTTTAAACCTCATACCTCTTCCACCTCTCGATGGCAGTCGTGTGGTGATGAGTCTTTTACCTCCGCGGCAGGCAATGGTTTTTGCTAAAATTGAACCTTATGGATTTATTATACTTGTGGCCTTAATTTTCACGGGTGTCTTGGGCTATATTTTAACGCCACTGATCAATGGGGGATTTTTTATCCTTAAATCCATTTTTCAGATATGAATATTCTAGCCGATGCTGCCTTGCCAGGACTTGATGAAGCGTTTCCAGCTCCTTTTAATCTTACACGCTACCATCATCCAGGAGAAATTGGCAGATTGCTTGAGAAACAGGACATTCTTCTTTGTCGTTCGACCTTAAAGGTTAACCCTAACTTATTTATAGATCACAAACCTCGCTATGTTGCCACAGCAAGCAGTGGCACCGATCATTTAGACAGATTTTATTTGCAAAAACAGAATATTACCATTATTGATGCCAAAGGGTGTAATGCCATTTCGGTTGCCGATTATGTGATGTCTATTGTTGCTTATTTACAACAAAAAAATCAGCTAGAGATTAATTCAGCCGGGATTATTGGTATGGGTAAAGTCGGTACTCAGGTATTTAGTCGATTAAAAGCAGTTACGACGGAAATTATTCCCTTTGACCCATTAAGAGAATCACACGACACTCTGTTTAAAAGTAACTCTTTAGACCATTTATATGACTGTGATCTAATATGCATACATGCCGAATTTCATCAAAATCATCCATATCCCAGTTCGAATTTATTAAATGCTGAATTCTTCAAACGGCTTAAACCCGGTTGTGTCATTATTAATGCGGCAAGAGGCGGTATAGTAAATGAAGAGGATCTGTTACAGGTGGCTGAATCACTGATTTATTGTACTGATGTATTTAGCAATGAACCGGCTATAGATAAACGAATCGTAGCGGCCGCGACCCTCTGCACCCCTCATATTGCAGGACATAGTCTTGAGGCGAAATATAACGCTGTTGCCATAGTGAGCAAAAAACTCCATGATCTAATGGCACTGCCCTATCCAGAATTTGCAAAACCGGTGAGTCCCATAATACAGAAATGGAATAACGATTTACCATGGCAGAATCAAATATTATCTTTATACAATCCATTTACTGAAAGTGCAGCATTAAAAGGTGCGGCAGATTTAGAATCTACTTTTATTTCATTACGAAAAAAACATCAAATAAGACATGACTTTCAAGAGTATTTTAATGGATCAAATAAATGGATTAACTCCCAACTTCCGAATTAATGTAAAGAATAAATTCTCTGCCGAGCTAATCTGTCATAAATCACCTTGATAAACCATAGTAGTAATTGAAAATTGATTGTCTATTGAAAAATTGGAGCGGACTTCAAACCCATGGGCCAAATAAAAATTAATGGCACTTGGGCTACTGGTTTGAAGATAAATAGGTAGCTTTTGATTTTGAGCCAATTGAATCAAATACTGCAATGCACAATGGCCGAATCCTTGGCGTACTTTATCTGGTGAAGTTGCCATTATCCATAAGTACCAGTGTTTTTGATTTCCCATAATCCTTTTTCGCTCATCTGAAACGCGTTCATTTAACCAGATTAATCGCTTTAAAGATTCTTTATTAGCCAGAAAAGGGATTTTCAACAACCCACAACGAATGTTACGTAAGTGACTATACCCCACATCACCGGGTTTTTTTGCCAGCAAAATAGCCTCTAAATTTGAAGTTTTTAAAGCAATTCCATATCTAATACAGTATTTAATCCAGGCTTTATTGAAATGATATTCAATTTGACGTGTATTCCTTTCAGTAGCGAAAAGCCATTGATGCATAGGATAATTTGTAAAGGCATGCACTAATTTATCGGCTACTTGCCCTACATCATTCCATTCAATATCGAATAAATCGTACATCATCCATTCTTCTTCAGATTAGGTTTTTTGATTTAAGTGTATTTCCAGAATATAAATTCCCGCGTAATAAAGCATCGCCTTATAAATGGAGTCCGGGAGATGTGGTTCTAATTCCTCCCATGCTTGAGCCACTATAGTTTTTGCTTTTTGGATGCATATATCAATAATACCCATTTCATTAAATAATGAAACCAATTTAGCCAACTCGTCTCTTTTCTTATATACGATGATTTCTGTTAGCCAAAGCCTTTGCTGACTGGTTAATTGCGGAATCGACAGAACAATAGGCAAGGTTATTTTTGCTGACATCACATCTTCTTCAAGAGAACGCTCATCCCCAGTGTAAGCTATAGCATCATCAATGTATTGAAAAGCGAGACCTATTTTAAAAGCATATTCACCCAGCATACTTATTTGTTCAGGAGTCCCCCCGCCCAATACCGCTCCCATCTCAGCAAGTGATTTACCCGCGCTTCCTGTTTTAAGTCCATGTAATGCATTAATCACATCCAGTAAATGATGGTTATCACCGCACTCAATTGCTTCAAAGAGTAAATCCTGCATTCCGGAAACATCAGCGCACTGACCTAAAATTGTACTAATTGATATATCAAAATAGGTTGTGTAGATATCTTTTAGCTGCGACATGCTTAACTTGCCCTGATCCAAAAACGAGTTAAAAAGGAAAAATCCCAACAAACCCGAATTAATGGCTTTATCGACACCATATAATTCATGAATAGATTGCTTGCCTCGCCGCATTTTCGAATTATCCTGGATGTCATCAAGGATTAAAGTAGAGGATTGAATTAATTCAATCATTCCCGCCCACTCACGAAAATGCTCGGAATTTCCCCCGACCGCATTAAGACTTATAAAGCACAACAAAGATCGCCAGCATTTGCCTTTACGCAAAACCATATCACGTAAAGGCTCAAGCCCCCCTGCATAGAGCTTTTGATAAGGAATATCATTAATATATTTTGCTAATATTGAATCTCTAACCGCAACCGTACCAAAATCATTTCTATCTGGTAACAATTGATGCTCCTCGACTTCTTTAAGAGTTAATTGGGATGCAGCCTCTATTAATTTTTTGGGATTAGTGAATAAATTCTGACCCATATTCCGCATTTCAACATAACCCATTCCCTTGATAACCTCTTTGTTACAGTGATAAGTCACCGCAATGGCACCCTCATAAAAGGCTGGATTTGCAACCAATGTAGGTAATTCCTGATCATAAAAAAGAGTGTCAATAAACAACTCTGCTTCAAGATCTGGTATTACAATTTTCCATTTTACCGGGTATTCAACTAACGTCCTGCTGCTTTTCCAGAAGGCCTGGTTTTCAATGGTAAAATCAGAATAAGTTTTTGAATTACCATATTTATCAATATAAATAACGACATATTCTTTTGGTGTTGTCATATCCTGATTGAAAATCTGATAAATTGACAATTGCTCCTTATTTTCTAATTGTATTGAAAACCATAACCAACTTAAATCGGCCGTACTTATTTTAGCGTCTTTATTAATACTGTATTCATGATCATACCAGGCAGTTCCAATGATTTTTTCAGAATTACAGGAGCCACTTACCTCCCCATAAGGCAGAAAATAATAAAACATTTGCTCCATTTCAGACTCTTTAGATAAGACAATGCCATCTTGCCCATGTAATATGGGTTTACTTAACATATTTAATCTGAAATCAATGTTCATCAATGGATCGTTGATCGAAAGGAAATATTCATCACCATTCTTCCTAAAACTTGAATCACCAAATTGAGCGTGAAGTTCAGCATTTGTCACAGCTAAACTTATTTCCATAACCCTATCCGGAAGAACAGCTCCATTATCCTTAATCATTTGGGCAAGATAACTCAGAAAGGGGTTATTCTCTTTATTATTATCAACAAGAGCGGTATAAATTTCTTCAGAAATGAATTTGTCAATAATCGTGGAAGAGAAAAATTTTTTATTTTGATGGTCTGTTAAAGCATAAATTACAAAATGGCAGGGCTTGGGTCTATCCTTACTTTTTACTTTAAAAAAACTGAAAACGAAACTGAACTTGCGACTGTTATTGTTTTCTTCATTAAAATGAAAATTAAAATACCACCATTCCAGATTTGATTGTTCATGAGGTAAATCCTGTTGTTTTAAATCAATGGCACCATTAGATGACTCTTTGGTTACTTGATACATATACAGCTTCCTTATACATCGTTATCAACGTCCTGTATAAGTTAAATCCTTTATTTAAGGCATGTTATTAGCAATTAGAATCTTTATATTGAAGTATTTTTTGATATGAATAAGAAATTGAGTGGTACTTGATGGTATTTTAGACGATATGGATGAAATTTTCCTATTTTTTAAGCGAAAATGGATAAATATTTATAATTTAAATAGAAAAAATAATCATCTTTGTTCTAAATTGAATGTTTTTAAACAAGCTTAGTTGGTTTAGAGGTTTAAATAGACTCAAGTAAGATCAACCTCTTACGTACTAACCTTGCTTCTCTGAATCCATCTTTTAACAACTTCCTGATCAGAAAAATCATATTTAACGGATCCTATTTGCTGATATGACTCATGCCCTTTTCCTGCAATAACAATAATATCATTTATAGCCGCATTATTTAGAGCATACGCTATGGCCTCTTCACGGTTGATAATGCAATGAATCCCAACGGATGAAGTGATACCGCTAGCTATCTCATTAATAATAGTCTCAGGATCCTCACTGCGAGGATTGTCACTGGTAATAATAATTTTATCAGCAATAGAACCAGCAGCTTGCCCCATCACAGGCCGTTTGGATTTATCCCGGTCGCCACCACAGCCAAAAACCACCCATAATTTACCTTTTTTTAATTGACTGAGCGTGGATAAAACATTCTGCAAGGCATCAGGAGTGTGGGCATAATCAACCAGTACATAAGGTTCAGTAGCGACAATTTCCATTCGTCCTGGTGCAGCTTTTAAGTGAGTCATAGCATGAACCACTTTATCTACAGCATAACCACTAGCCAGTAAACTGGTGCAAATTGCCAAACTGTTGTATATGTTAAATTCACCTAATGCATTGATTTTTAATGCAAAAGAGCCCCACGGAGAGCGAACTTCGATGTTAGTGCCCTGCAGGTCTACTTTCCATGATACCGCCTGCACGTCACACTGCTCCTGCATACCATAACTTATTTGTTTTACAGCGGGATTAATACGTTTGCTCATGAATTCGTAGTAGGAATCATCACGATTGAGTATCGCGCACTCCAATTTATCTCCTTGAAACAACTGTGCTTTGGCTGTTGCATACGCATCCATGGTGAGGTGGTAATCGAGATGATCAAGGGTCAAATTAGTGAATATTGCCTGTTTAAATTCGATGGTTGCGACACGCTTTTGACTTAATGCATGAGATGAGACTTCCATACATACTTGTTTCAAACCCTGTTGTTTGTATTGATGTAACAGGCTTTGCAGACAAAGAGCGTCAGGTGTTGTGTTGTTTAAAGGACTTAAATTATCAACCGGCCCTTGGCCAATAGTCCCTATGTAGGCCGCAGGATTTCCTAATAAATGATGGGCTTGCGCCAATTGGTAGGCAATGGTAGTTTTTCCATTGGTACCGGTGATGCCTGTTACGTTTAAAGATTTGCTCGGATGGTCATAAAATCTGTTAGCAATTGCCGCTAAATTACCGGCCAAATTCGGGATAGCTACGCAGGGAACAGTTGCAGGAAACGTGCAAGAAACAGGTAAGTTCTCAGGCTCATAAACAATAGCCACAGCACCTGCCGCTATTGCTTGAGCCATGAATATACGCCCATCAGCAAGTGCTCCTGGATAAGCAATAAACAAATCACCAGCCCTGACTAGTCGACTGTCATTATTAATATTAAGAACATCACAATCAGTACTCTGCAATTCTAACCAGGGTTTTAATAATTGACTTAGTTTCACCGCCGTATGCTCCAATTGTTATTTGAGTACCTGTTTAAAATTAACCTACCGGTTCATCTGTGGGTATATTAAATAATCGCAAGGAACCAGCCATTACCTTGGAAAACAGTGGAGCAGCAACTGCCGCTGCATAATAACCTTTTTGCGACGGTTCGTGAATAATGACGACAACCACAAACTTTGGTTTGGATACCGGCGCTATTCCCATAAAACTCGAGGTATACCTTCGATCTTTATATCCGTCTTTACCTGCTACCCGTGCAGTTCCTGTTTTTCCTGCAACCCTGTAACCAGGCACACGAGCACTTTTTCCAGTGCCGTCTTTACCCAGTACTGCTTCCATCATTTCCAAAACCTGTTCTGCAGTTTTGGGTTTCATGACCTGAATGCCCGGTGTTGGGGTATCATTGTGAAGCAAAGTTACGGGCATGAGCTTACCTTGATTCGCAAAAATCAAACTGGCTTTAGCCAATTGTAATGCCGTAACCGAAAGTCCGTAACCAAATCCTAAAGTAGCCAGCACGAAAGGATTTGCATCTTTGGCTTTTACTATTGCTCCTTCACTTTCACCTGGATAGGCACTTTCAGTTCGTTGGCCAAATCCACTTCTTTGTAATAAACCGATTAATTGCTCTGGTGGGCTTGCTAAAACCATTTTAGTCACACCTACGTTACTTGAGTGCTGTAAAATTCCCGTAACGTCGAGAACTCCGTAATTATGAACATCACGTACCGTATGCCCATGAACACTCATATAACTTGGATTCGTGTCGATCACCGTTTCAGGTTTAAACAGACCGGTTTCCAAAGCACTGGCAATACTGAAAGGCTTAATTACGGAACCCGGCTCGAATGTATCTGTTAACGCACGATTTCGATAGGTATCCCGATCATAATGCCCACGAGAATTAGGATTATAAGAAGGAACATTTGCCATGGCTAAAATTTCACCATTTTCCGCATCTACCACCACAACTGAGCCGGACTTGGCACCAAACTCTTCCACAGTTTTATTCAATTCGCTATAAGCAAGGTATTGCAACCTTCTATCAATACTTAAATTTAATTCATGCCCTGGTCGTGGGTCTTTTATAATTCCCAGCTCTTCAATGATACGACCCATGCGATCTTTTATAACTCTTTTTTTACCAACAACTCCCATCAACCAATCTTGATAAGCAAGCTCAATCCCTTCTAACCCCTGATCATCAACATTCGTGAAACCAATTAATTGAGAAATACTGTCTGAATCGGGATAATATCGTTTAAATTCTTTTTGGAAATTAATTCCAGGAATTTTGAGTGCTGCAATTTTTTTTGACAACATGGGAGGCAGCTGTCTTTGTAAATAGAGAAATTCACGATTTTCAGCATTGACAATTTTTCTGCTTAACTCTTTTGGTGATAGGTGTAAGTACTTGGCCAACTGCATAAATTGAGGTTCATCGGGAGCAAACTCTTTAGGATTTACCCAGACTGATTCTACTGGAGTACTAATTGCCAGTGGCGTGCCGTTCCTATCGGTTATCATGCCCCGGTAAGCAGGTATATCAATGACTCTTAAGCTGCGTGCATTGCCCTGCCCTTGCAAAAACTGACGATGTAACACAGTAAGGTCAATCATACGCCAGATTAAAATAGCCAGGATTAAAGAGAAAAATGCAGCAACAGTGACTAACCTGGCCCAATGGTTTGATTTTTTCATAAATGACTACTCAAAATATTGTTTTGAAGCATCAATTACCCCATCTGAACCAATATTTAATAAATTTCTAAAGGGGCGCAGTGTACAGGAACACCATCTAATTTTCGAGATGATTTTAATTCATCCTGGATAAGTTAATGCACCCTAATACATATTATTATTTTGCATGAAGAAAATAGGTATTTTTACTATTTGGTAAAATCATCAATAATTTATGAGTGGCCAATTCTTCAACTCGAGCCGGTGTAGCAAGGCTTGCCTGCTCCAACAGTAATTGTCCCCACTGTAATTGCAGAAAATGCGTTTGCTGAATTTCCTGCTCAACCTGACTAAACGTAGAACGATAGGAATTAGTAGTATAAATCACTGCAAAAGCACTTACTAAAAGAGAAGCTAACAATATTATCAAAAAATATATTGATTTGGACATGTGCATATCTGCCAATTGACCATTAAATAAATTGCCTTGATTGATTATCTTCGCTGCAGCATTCATGCTATTTTCTCCCCTATCCTAAGTACTGCACTTCGGGCCCTTACATTCTCTTTTACTTCAACATCTTTTGGCATTACAGCTTTACCTACTCTTTTAAAATTAGTTTTAGTTTCTTCGTAACGAACCGGAACTTCAGGTGGGAGCCGCTCCCCTTGTTCCTTATTACGCATAAATTGTTTTACTATTCTGTCCTCCAGGGAGTGAAAACTAATGACCGCCAAGCGTCCACCGGGGGCCAAAACCTCCAGGCATTGCTCGAGACAACTACTTAGATCAGTTAGTTCTTCATTAACATGGATTCGAATAGCCTGGAAAACTCGCGTTGCTGGATGCTTATGTTTTTCCCATTTTGGATTGGCTTCTTTTACTATCTCTGCCAATTGCAAAGTTGTAGTTATCGGAGCTTCCTGTCTTGCCTCAACGATAGCCCTTGCAATTCTTCCGGCAAACCGCTCTTCCCCATAAGTACGAAATACGGTAGCCATTTCATTCATTTCTGCTTCATTGATAAATTTGGCAGCATTTACTGATTGGGTCAGATCCATTCGCATATCTAATGGACCCTGTTGCATAAAACTAAATCCTCTCTCCGGATTGTCCAGCTGTGGAGATGAAACACCCAAGTCCAATAGTATTCCGTTGACCGCCCCCAGAACATATTCTTCAGCAGCAAATTCCTTTATCCGGGCAAAGGAACCGTGCAAAATCTTAAACCGTTTATCAGCACCAAAACGTTCCTTGGCAAATTCAATCGCGTCAGGATCTTTATCTATCGCAAATAGTCTTCCATGCTCACCTAATTGATTTAATATCTCCTGGCTATGCCCACCCCGGCCAAAAGTACCGTCAAAATAGATGCCGTCGGGCTTAATGGCCAAGCCAGCTATAGAATCATGTAATAATACCGAGTGATGCGTTGCCATTTAATGTTCCATTACAGAGAAAATGTTTTCATTTCTTCAGGTAAACCATCCGTTTTTGAGGCCTCTTCAACAAGCCATTGCTCACGTTTTGATTCCCAAAGCTCTTTATTCCAGACTTCAAATTTATTTCCCTGGCCAATCATCACAACATCTTTCTCTAACTGAGCGTAATTTCTTAAAACAGTTGGTAGTAAAACCCGGCCATTACTATCAACCTCTACATCGGTAGCATGGCCGATTAACAACCGCTGTATTCGTCGCGCTGCAGCATTAAAGCTTGGTAATTTTTGCAGATTATTTTCAATAATTTGCCATTGAGCCGCGGTATAAAGGAGCAAACAAGTCTCTTCAGTATCTATAGTGACCACTAAAGGAATTTTTTCTTCGGCACCCAAAGCACTTCGATAACGCGTAGGTATTGCCAGGCGCCCTTTAGTATCGATAGTGATTGAATTGATGCCTCGAAACATAGTCTTTTTTTGTGAAGGATTTTTTCCTCCACAATTCTCCACTTTTTTATTATTTTAACCCACTTTTATACACTATAGAAACACATTTCTACACCCGTCAAGCAGAAAAGCTAAAATTTTGAGGTTTTTGTTACTCTAAAATGAAGATTGAAGAAAAATTGTTTAAAATATAATCTTGAAGCGGATAAAAAAATCATATGCTTGACTCGAAGAGAAGTACTTCAAACTGGATAATGGCTTGCTTCATGAAATGAATAGAATTGGGCAGTGCGCAGGATAGTAATTTTGGGGAGCCTGATGTAGGCTCCCTGAACAAGTAACGGCAATAAATCTCTCTTTAATTATTCATTAACGCTGCCAAACGAATGCCTTGCAGGACTAAATCAGGTACCAGATGATCATATAAGTCTTGTTTATCGAATAAAGATGCAAATCCACCGGTGGCTAGAACAAGTGCCTTATTACCTGAAAAAGCCTGGTTATTAATTCCTTGAATAATTTCACGACACGCACCCAAAACCCCGTAATAAACGCCGGACTGAATACTCTCAATGGTCGTTCGCCCTACTACGCTTTCAGTTTTAACGATCTCTACTGAAGGCAACTTGGCGGTATTGTTAGATAAGGCATCTACAGACAATCGTACGCCTGGCAATATGGAGCCACCTAAATAAATTTTTTGCGCTGTTATCGCGCAAAATGTCGTAGCGGTACCAAAATCAATGACGATAATATCTTGATTGGGATATGCGTGTGTTGCAGCTATTGCGTTTGCAATACGGTCAGCACCTACTTCCAAGGGATTGCGATATTTAATATTTAATCCGGTTTTAACTCCCGCTTGCAGGGAAAAAGGTTCAGTTGAAAAATATTTCAGGCAAGCTGAACGTAAAGAATAATCTAATTGAGGAACTACCGAACAAATTCCTATTTTTTTGATGTCATCTGGGTCGCAATTGTTTTCTCTAATGGCACTTTTTAAAAAAATCCCCAACTCATCGGAAGTGCTCACCTTGGATGTATGACGAAAACGGATTTTAATCTCATCTCCATCAAAAACTCCACCATAAATATGAGAGTTCCCTACATCAATGCAAAGAATCATTATATAATTACGCCTTAATTAACAAAAAAACATGATAGTAAAATGAGGCCGCTTCATAAGCAAGCCCCGAATAACTTAATTAGAAAACTTCCATAAAAAAAAGCCCTGAATCAACAGGGCCTAGAGTGGAGAAGCATTTGTTATCTAATCGATACCTGATTTCGACATTGATGTATCCATTTTAAATCTTAATACGGTTTCACAATTACAGTAGTACCCACATCAATAAAGTTTTGATTTAACCATTTTGCAGCACTTGGTAAAACTCTTATGCACCCATGACTTGCATTATAGTTAGGTACTTCGTATGCCGCATGAATCGAATAACCACCGTGAAAATGCATGCAATAAGGCATTTTCGCGCCACCATTTGTTTCTATTGGATAGAGGCTGGAGGTACACTCTTCACCTTTCTTAGAATAAACTCTAAAACTTCCGGTTACAGTACGGCATCCCCTACCCACATCCTCACAAAAATCTTTACCACCTGACGCGCTTCCGGTATTGACACGATTTCCCTGAGCATCATAAGCAGCCCAGGCAGTTGCTTTTGGATCGAATATAAATACTTTCTTACCTGTAGGTTCCCTATGAGAAGGAAAATGAATGGAGCCTTTATGATCTGCTGCCATGCTCATAGTGTAATGAGTATATCCAGCATCATCGACCACAGCAGTTGATCTATCCATGGTGGCGCAGGATGCAGCCAGAGCACAAACAGGAATTAGCAGTAATTGTTTTTTCACTTTTATCTCCCTCTTTTTTTTTACTGTATCGGGAGATTTGAAAATAGGTTTAGCTTTTTTTACAAAATAATTTTACTCTTTGTATTTTTTATGGTCTCTAAGTTCATTAAGTAAGGTTTTTTGGGCGTCTTCAGGCAGCATGGTGATGATGGCTAATAGCAATTGACCATCCGTACATTCAAAGCAACCACCTCTTGGCGGCATGGCGTTAAATCCTTCATCAACGTGTTTTAAAAGAACTGGAAGCCCTTGTTTTAAGCGATATTTCCAATCATCAATGTCACCTGCGACTGGTGCGCCAATTGAAATTAACGGTTTCTTAGCATGGCAATTAACACAAAAATGATCATAAATGAGTTTGCCTTCATTTTTAGCACCTTTAATGTTTCTTAAAAATGCTTGTGGATTATGCGTTTGAGAATAAGAAGGCGTTAAATAAAATAAGGTTAAAATAAATAAGAAGTGACGTAACATAAAAACTCATTAAGTTGGCGCAATATTTGCTTGTAATTGAATAAAGGTGCAATTATAAAATTTATACCCAACATATACAATTTTAAGGGGTTATGTAGTGATAAAAAACATACTAATTGTTTTTCTTTTTTTTACAAGTATGGGATCATTTGCCATAACTGAGAGTCAATCCCTTGACGCCCTAAAAAATAAAGTGGAATCCTTCGTTCTTAATGAATTATCTACAAATACTGAGGGAGCAGTGCAGGTATCTGCTGATAAGCTAGACCCTCGTCTGAACCTTAAAAGGTGTCCGGAAGAACAGCTTGTGGTGTTTAACCCCTATCAAACCCCAATGTTAAGCACCAATATTATGGGAATTAAATGCCTGGAAGAAACAAATCACTGGACTTTGTTCGTCCCGATTAAGATAACTATCTTAAAAACAGTATTAGTAGCAAAGAGAGGATTGGTAAAAGGCACTCACATTACCTCTGAAGACGTCTATCCAGTTGAAATGGATGCTCAGAAATTAAAACAAGGATATTTTACCGACCCGCAACAAATTACCGGATTAGTGTGTAAACAAAATATTAACCCTGATGGTTTATTGAATCCTTATAATATTGAACTAGCCAAGCTTGTCCAACGTGGAGAACAAGTAACAATTACGGCATCATTAGATAATTTAAGTGTTAGTATGGAAGGTGTTGCTATGAACGATGGAGTTCTTGGTTCATTAATAAGAGTTAAAAACCTGTCCTCCAAACGAATCATTGAAGCCAGGGTTTCAGGAGCGAAGCAGGTACAGGTTACTTTATAGATTGATTAATAGGGAAATGAGTCATAATTGCCCTAAATTCAGGCACAGCTTCTGCAGATAAAAAGCAAAATGAGTCTCACGATGACTTAAATGCTGCAGATTTATTAAATTGACGCTAAAGAAATTACAAAAGGAGCCGATAACAATGTTAAACGTACTTGAGGATACTTTTATGGTTAACCAAATTCATGATTCGGCTAATCTTAAGTCAATTGACACTGAAAATCGGGTTAAAACACCAGCCCATCATAAAGAGTTGAATCAAGATAACGTGCTATCTGCTGAAGTTAATTTTAGTAATACCTCAAAACAGCTGGAAGCCTTAAAAGCTTCTTTAAAAGATATCCCTGAAATTAATGAGGCACGTGTACTTTACTTTAAAGCTGAAATAGAATCAGGGAGTTATCAAATTAGCAGTAGTAAAATCGCTGCTCATTTAATCAATATGGAAATGGCTTAAATTAAGGTAACTCATGAATAATAATAACAATAATAACGCTACTATATTAATAACCCATTTAAAACAAGAAATAGACTGGCTTATCCAGCTTAATAATTTATTGTCTGAAGAGAAAACCGCTTTAAATGCCTCTCAATTCAATAACCTTCAAACGCTTGCTTTAAATAAAGAAGAACTATCAGTTAAATTGGAAAACAGCGCAGCGCAGCGAATGGAATTGATTAATCATAGTCCCAACTCTAATTCGTTAAAAGAATTTCTGGAAAAATGTAAGCCCGAGGAGGCTAAAGTAATTACCGATCATAATAACAAACTCATGGAACAACTTTCGATATGTCGCGAGTTGAATACCGTTAATGGGCAAGTTATAGCTAGTAATTTACACACGCGACAACAAATTGTCAGCGCTTTGTCTGGAAAAAAAGACGATGCCCTAAATATTTATACTTCTAATGGCAATATTAAATCTGGAAAAAATGATAAGTCCCATCATCAGGAAGCATAAGTGCTTAAATCACCTAATATTTACCAGACACAACCGTCCCATTAATAAGGGGACGGTTTGACAATAATATGAGCCATTAAATTCTCTCTATTGCATGCGTAACGCACCATCCAATCGTATAACCTCACCATTAATCATTCCATTTTCAATGATATGACGTACCAAAAATGCAAATTCTTCGGGTTTTCCCAAACGCTTTGGAAATGTGACCGAAGCACTTAGTTTATCTTGAACTTCCTGAGGCATATTTAATAATAATGGGGTTGCGATAAGTCCTGGAGCTATTGTATTTACCCGGATGGCAAATTGAGCCAATTCACGAGCCGCGGGTAATGTCAAAGAGACTATACCACCCTTTGATGCACTGTATGCCGCCTGTCCTAACTGCCCCTCAAAAGCGGCGATAGATGCGGTATTGATGATAACTCCTCTTTCCTGAGAATCCGGTTCAATTGGAAGCCCTGTCATAGCATGCGCGACTACACGCATGACGTTAAAAGTACCCACCAAATTAATGTCAATCACTTGTTTAAATGCGGATAAAGGCATTGGGCCCTCTTTGCCTACAATTCGTTTTGCAGGCGCTATTCCGGCACAATTAATCAATACTTGCGGAACGCCAACCTGAGCAATTGTTTGCTGCATTGCATCTTCCACGGAGTGTTCACTAGTGACATCACAATTTAAATAAAGTTTACCGGTAAAATCGTTATCAGGTTGCTTATCCCAAATCACCACGCGCATTCCGTAATCGGCAAGGTATTTAGCACATGCTTTACCCATTCCCGAGGCACCGCCAGTAATTAAAACTATTTTGTTATCAAGATTCATTCTTGTATTCCTTTATTAATCCAAGTAGATTCAAAATCAATTATTGGAGAAACTCTTTACTTAAACTTTTGAACTCGGACATCCCTGCATGCCTTAACCATTCAAAAAAAATCATTTCTGCGGTTATCAAATGAATTCCTTGTTGTTTCATACGTTTTAAACCGTACTTCATATCTTCTTCATTTCTGCTACTGACCGCATCGGCAACAACGTAAACAGAAAAACCTGATTCCTGCAGGTCCATAGCAGTTTGTAATACGCAAACATGAGCTTCCATACCCATAATTATCAATTGATTTTTGTTATGATGGTTTAGCCTTTTCAAGTAATTGGGCTCCTTCATACAGGAAAAGTATATTTTTTCAATCAAATCATCCTGATTGATATAAGATCGAAGAGAATCAGAGGTAGGCCCTAAGCCCTTGGGATATTGCTCGCTAGCAAGAATGGGTACTGCCATTTTTTTAGCCAATTTTAATATCCATTGGCAACGTTCAAGAAGTTGTGTGTCATTGTGCACGGCGGGAATCAATTTTTCCTGCACATCAACTAGCAATATAATTGAATCATCTTTATTAAGTAACATTCTACTATCCTTAGAGAATTGTATCCGATGGTTAATTAAAGCATGGTATAAGAAAGGAAGAAACTAATTATATAAGGGTGGGATTTTATAAGCCCACCCTTTCTATGATATTTATAATGCTGCGATATCTATAGTTCTCATTTTAACATCCATCTGCTTGTTACCTCTTTGAATAGAAAGAGTAACCGGCTCCCCTACTTTAATTTCAGTAAGTAAATTATATAAAGTATCATAATTTGTTATCGGATGAGCGTTGAGCGCAACAATTACATCGCCCTTGACAATGTGTCCCCAATTGTCACGATAAGTACCCCGTAACTTTAATTTGGCCGCAGGTGTATTAGGAAGTACGTCTGCAATCAAAATTCCTTTTTTTACACCAAGCTTTTGGGCAATGTGGGGTTCTACACGTTGAATGCCAATACCGGATAACACCACCCTTCCATGATCAATAATTTGCGTTACTACTCGCTGAATATCATCAGCAGGAACCGCAAATCCAATGCCTGCGGAAGATCCTGAGCGTGAGTAAATCATGGTATTCAGACCAATTAACTGACCTGCGCTATTTAAGAGAGGGCCACCTGAATTCCCTGGATTAATGGGCGTATCGGTTTGAATCATATTATGGATGGTGACACCACCAATTCCTGGTACTTTCCTGCCCAAGGCTGAAATCACACCTTTTGACAAACTGTGATCAAGACCAAAAGGGTTACCAATTGCAATCGCACTTTGACCAACGATTAAATCATTCAAATGAACAATTTCAAAAGGTTCAAAGGATTTTAAATAAGCTAGAGCCTGCGGTGACTTGATTTCTAAAACAGCAATATCTTTTCTGGGTTCAGCCCCAATCACTTTTGCTGGTACAGTCATATTACCTAAGGTAATTGCGAGATTATCAGCGCCGTTTATAACGTGAAAATTCGTTACGACATGTCCTTTAGCATCCCAAACTATTCCAGATCCCGCCCCATCAGAAACCTGAGTGCGTTGGATAGAATGACGGTTAATTGTAGCTAAGCGATGGACATAAACTACTTTCGGCGACGTTTTCTGAAATACATTGACGGTATTTCTCTCGTCGGGGAGAAGAGAGTCCATATTTAAAGAAAAAACTGGTGAAATCAGGGTAAAACTTAAAATAAACGAGGTAATCCCTAAGCTAAGTTGTTTCATCATCTTCGTTATACTCCATACCGGCAACACCAGAAAATCTCTTGCGAAATGCCTGACGGGCCAATAATTTTTCAATTGCGGGTTGAGGAAAATCTGTAATTGTTATTATATTTTTATCCATTAAAATATCAATAACGTCTTCTAATACACGAATCATTTGTAAATCCGATTGCAAAAATTTTAATTGCAAATCCTTATCACAACGCGTCAAGAAATCAACAAACTCTGGATCATGCGTATCAATTTCTTGCGTCTCGGAATCTTTTCGATCATAAATAGCACAGATTCGACCATCCTTATCACGTTTAATATAGACCACGAGTTATCTTCCTCTTGCAACCAATGGGTTAAAATACCAAATTAAGGCTATCCTTAAAAATGGAAACGTACATCTCATCCGCGTAATTGGTTACGCAGAGACAAGATTGTAATATACCTCAGCATAAATGTCACCAATTAACTCAAAAGAATAATTTTTAAGCAATAACCAGAGGTGAGCCCTGCTCCGAGGCAGAATCGTCATCCTGAGGCTCCTTATTCTTTTTATTCTCAGCATCATCACTTTTTTCATGATCACTTGTTACATCATCGTCGCTCACATCCGAGTTCACATCGTCTTCAACTTTATCTACTTCATCCCTCGCATCTTTTTCCAGCTTGGCCTTATCTAATGATATGCCAGAAGATAATTTAAAAAAATTCAATAAATATTGGATTGGGGCAAGTATCATTGATTTAAATGAAGAAGTTCCTGCATCAATAGTCTGTTTCGCTATGTGCTCACTCGCATCTGTATGGCGAAGATAGATCTTCTCAAGGAGACTGGAGTGCTGTTTATAAACGAAGTCCAGATTTTCATTACGGGACTTCTCCTGACCTACCAGATATTCCTGCAAATCAGTATGAGTATCCCACAAAGCAGTGCGCCTTTGCTGAAGCTGATTTAATTCAGTATTATAAAATTTAATTTCAGCATCTATTTCAGCTTTAAGTCGATCGCATACCTCCTTACGTGATGTCGAGATTTCACCTTCGACGATCGCTCCTGATTCTTTTAAAGTCACCTGGGCATAACGTTCAATCAGTTGCGTTTTTTTATTCAAAATATCGTCAATTTTATTATCAAGGTAAATAATCGCATCTTTATTGGAACCCAGTACGCGATAATGTGAGTCAAAGCGCTTGTTACTTTGCATTTGCTCACGCATTTTCTCAAGTTCATTTGCTTCCTGAGTTAACGCTCTACGCTGCGCTTTATCATTTAAGTTTTTATCGCGACTTAAAATGAGTTGTCTTATAAATACCGATAAAGCCACTACTGCTCCAAACGCCGCCGAACAAATAAGGGCTATAGTCACAGGTTCCATAGTCAACTCCTTAGTGATGCAAATAAATCAATTGAGTGTGTATTTCAATAGAAAAATACTTGCTAAATTCTTGAAAAGACTTTATTTCAGGCCATTGATCCACATCTTGTGACATCCTGCTCATCGCTGTTTCAAATATCGGTTGATAATAATCATTTAGAAACGGTTTAATTGCGTTGAGTGTTGGGAAATTTTTCACCAGTACGGTTGCATTTTCCGCTAATTGGGACAACGTTACTTTTTCAAGAATATTTACTAGTTCTTCCTGCTCTTCAACTGTATTTTTCATCCAGTTGAGAAGCACTGAGCGTGGTTTGATTGCCAGAACCTGGCGACCCTCTTTAAGCGACGGTTCCATTAAAATAATATGCGAGTGGATTTCAAATTTAAAACAACATAAAAAATCAAGAAAATTATTTTCAATTTCATTCCGTGCATCTGGTCCTAGCCACCGACTAATCTCATGACGAAACATTGTAGTGAAATGTTTTTCAATTTCATCAACAGTCGCTTCTTCGGAGGTTTGTTTCTCTATTACGTATGCGGTATTGTCAGTATGTAATAATTTGAGACTGGGTATATCCTGCTCGGGTAATTGCGATGCCAGAAATGACAAAAAAACAGCGGTGGGCCTTAACACAACTATTTCGAATTGCTTTTGATGCATTGACGATCTCCTTGATTTTTTAGATAACTCATCCTGAGTACTTTGAAAAGAAATCAACGTCTAATCTACTATTGATATATAAAACTGTTCACAAACAACCCGTTTGTAATGATTATTTTATTCAATCTGAATCTAATGCATAAAACGATACTTATAGTCCAGTCTAGTGCGCTACACGTATAGTTTCAATAGGAAACAACAAATTTTTACCGCCTGAATTTATTTTATATTTTTGTTACCTGCCCTACTTAAAGATGTATAATCTCCGATACGGGCAAGGAAATGATTTTTATAGGAGTGATTCTGCCACCCACCCAATCCATTCTGATATAAATTTCTTCAATTAACCTTGACACTTACCTCTATATGTATATCCTTCAATCTTTCTCTTCAGGTTCTCGTTATGAAATTATTAGGAAGAATATCCCTATTATTACTTGCCCTAATCGCCTTCGCTACCATAACCCTTTGGATTTTAGCCAAAAATATCAAACCTGAGACCATTGAGCATTTAATTAATAATCAAATTACTGCCATTACTCATAAACCCAGCCACATTAATGGCGACATATCCTGGCAATTACTTCCTCGGCCTGGACTAAAATTTAATAAGATACAAATTGGTGATGAAGCGTTAAATGAAGACTATACATTTACCGTAAACACCCTTCTCCTTAACCTCAAAATTACACCCCTATTGCGCGGTAATTTTGTTTTTAGCGAAATAAATATTAATGGATTAAATGTTAAAATCAATCGAGACCGAACCCATGAAGAAACAGATACTCAACCCAATAAGCAAGTCAAATCAGCAGACGTAAAATCTCAATTTGCCATTGAAAAGTTAATAATTAATGATGGGCAGATTACCCTGACCAGGAACAACAAAAGTACTATATTAAAAAATATTCAGGTGGGCATGGAGCAATTTAACTTAAATAATAATCCCTTCCCAGTTCAGATTAAAGCAAGATTAGTTCAGTCACCTTATAGTGAACTAACTAAAGCCAGTATCAATTTTAAAGGCAGAGTTAACCTTGCTCCAGGGATATTCAATAATTGGGATAATGATGTATTTCACTCTGCAGTAGATGGGCAACTTTTGGTACAAAATATTTCGTATGACCAATTAAGAATTAAAAAAATTAATGCAACCATTAAAACCCTTGATAATGTAATCCGCTTTAAGCCTCTCACTTTATCAATGTATGAGGGAGAATCGGTAGGGGATATGAACTATTCACTAGCCACCCAGATTCTCTCAATCA
The DNA here is from genome assembly GCA_030694525.1 of Legionella sp. Taxonomy (GTDB): domain Bacteria; phylum Pseudomonadota; class Gammaproteobacteria; order Legionellales; family Legionellaceae; genus Legionella. The sequence continues at coordinate 27,892 of JAUXYG010000048.1, forward strand.
ACCAGACAGCCACTAATCTTGATGGTAGCAAATTAATGGCAGCTTTAACCGGCAATGATGTGCTCAATGGGACACTCGATTACTCATTACATGTCAATCTTCCATTAGCAGAACCAAGCACCAAATCCGTGAATGGCAAAGGAAGTATTACCATGAAAGACGGAGCGCTCTCTCATGTGAATCTGGATCAATTATTAGTCCAGATAAAGGAACGCTTAAGCCAGGTTCTAAGTGGTAAGAAACTCGATATTAATGACATCAGCCAATTAGGTAATTGGAGCCAAAATAAATTTAATGAGGGAAATACTCCTTTCAAATTAGCCAGTGTACTGTTTGAGCTTGCCGATGCGAAATTGAATAGCACGTCATTGTTATTACAAACCAACACGTTACAAGTTACCGGAACGGGAACTATTAACTTATTAAATCATGAGTTACTTTCCAATTTACAGGCTACCATTAACAGTAATAACCCAGACACCATGTTGCAAAAAATTCAGCACTCTTTGGGAGGCAATTTCCCATTACTTATCTCCGGTACGATAGAGCAGCCTTTAATCACCCCTAACCTGAAAATAATTAATCCTCTGTTGAGTAAATTACTTATTAAAACCACACTGGACAAACCCTTAAAAGAACTTGAGACTCAACTTAAGGGGCTGATACATTGATTTTAGAGGAACAATTTAGTAACCCTTTATTAGCCTGGTATGATGTTTATGGACGGAAAGAGTTACCATGGCAGTTACCTCGCGATGCGTACCGAGTTTGGATTTCAGAAATCATGTTACAACAAACTCAGGTTCAAACGGTGATTCCTTACTTTAATCGTTTTATCAACACATTCCCTACAGTCTCTTCGCTGGCTCAGGCAGCAGAGGATGACGTGCTTTCTCTATGGTCAGGTCTTGGGTATTACAGTCGTGCACGAAATCTTCACTCTTGCGCCAAAATAATTAATGAACAATATATGGGTGTATTTCCGAGAGACTTGCACTTATTAATTAACTTACCGGGTATTGGCCCCTCCACAGCTGCTGCTATTTTATCGCAAGCATATAACCTGCCCACGGCAATTTTGGACGGTAATGTAAAAAGGGTTTTGACCCGCTTTTTTCGTATTTCAGGCGTTACCGAACAGGCACAGATAAAAAAAAAATTATGGGATTTGGCAAATTGCTGCATGCATCAGGAACGCTGTGCCGATTATACCCAAGCGATAATGGATTTAGGTGCAACCTGTTGTACCACGAAAAATCCTGATTGCGCCCATTGTCCGTTAAAAGAAAATTGTCTGGCATATAAATATAATGAACAACAATTGTATCCTACCAAAAAAATTAAAAAACCAGTTCCATTACACCATCAGCAATTTCTTGTTTTACAGGATAATGAGAATCAAATTTTTCTTGAAAAACGCCCCCCTACAGGTCTATGGGGTGGTCTCTGGTGCTTTCCAGCCATTGATATGAATCAATGTCCTTTGGATTTTATTAAGAGCAATCATAATTTATCGGGAAATAAACCGGTACCCATTATTAAATTCAAGCACCGTTTTAGCCATTTTCATCTGGAAATTCAAGCAATCAGGATTGATGCTACTACGATTGGAACCAAAATTGCTGAATCTGGTGGTAAATGGTTTTCTCACTCCCAACTGGCAACTTTAGGATTAGCAACACCGACAAGCAAGATTATCAACAAGTTATTTCAAGTCCAGTCGCTTATTTGAATTATGCTCTATCAAACAAGACATTCTCGTATTATTATCAACTAAATATTTACACTTGGTCTATTCCAATGGAAGCAGTTTTAATATTAATTATTAGTTTTATCGCACTGATTTGGGCTGCCAATCATTTAGTCAGTGGTGCTTCAGGTCTGGCATATCACTTAAATATCTCTCCCCTGGTTATTGGTTTAACCATCGTTGCAATAGGAACATCAGCACCTGAGTTGATCTTTTCCATCCTCTCATCAATTAAAAGCAGAAATGATTTAGTGGTAGGCAATGCAATTGGTTCAAATATCGCCAATATAGGTCTTGTTCTTGGCATCACTATTCTTATTAAACCTATTACACTAAACAACACTGCTTTAAAAAAAGCCTACCCCATTTTAATTATTGCTATGTTGTTCGCATACAGTCTGATTCTTGATGGCTTTTTAGGGAAAATTGATGGGTGCCTCTTTTTAATAACCTTTATTATCGTCATCGCACTTTTCATTTATTGGGCGAATCAATCATCAACCAAAGATGTTTTTTATACAGAATTTAAAACGGCGTTTATTGCAAATCGATCTTTAAAAACAAATATAATCAGTATACTTTTAGGTTTAGTTGTCGTTTGTATCAGTTCCCGTTACCTTGTTTACAGTTCAATAGACCTTGCCAGATGGGCAGGCTTTAGTGATTTAACCATTGGGTTAACCATTGTAGCCATTGGGACTACGCTACCTGAGTTGGCAACTTCAATAACAGCTGCTTTAAAAGGTGATGAAGACATAGCAGTGGGCACTATTTTAGGCTCAAACATTTATAATTTACTGGTGATTTTAATTTTTCCGGCCATCATTCATCCTGCAAAAATAAGTAACGTTGTTTTATGGCGGGACATGCCGGTGATGATTTCATTAACTTTGCTGTTATTATTTTTAAATTATCATTATAAGAAAAATTTATCACGTTGGCATGGTGGGATTTTGCTGCTGATTTATTGCAGTTATATAGCGTCTATCTTTATCAAAGCAAATGGAGTTTGATTCATTTATGGTCAAAATTTTTTAGCAACAAAGCTTATAATAACTTAATTATATAAATTTTTTAATTGATGTTCTATAGAACTTTTTTATAAATTGCTTGTTTTTTGAGCAATTTTGAATTAATATTGCCATACAAATAACCGTTAAAATCCAAATATCTTTAAAGGTGAGTTCGATGACAGTATATGTTTATTCATTTGATTTTGATGGGTGTCTCGCTAATGAAGAGTACCAATCGAATGGTGGCGATATAATTAAAGCAAATCAAAATCTGCTAAATAAAATAAAAAATACCAGTCGAAATGTAAATGATACGGTAATGACCCTCATTGGTTCTGATCGACAATCACATGAAATGGATCTTATTAATCAAAACACTAACCATACAGCGTCCTGCTTTACTGAGATAAAAAAAGTGGCTGATGAGATTGGATCCGAATTTGATCCTTTTTTACTTTCAGATATTTATGGTGTCATTGATAATGAAGGACAGAATGGAGATCCCCTGCCCCAAGGAACCTCTTTTGCGAGGGCCGTAAATCCAGACAATCAGGAGAGTCATGGAAGATGGCGCTCTGACCAAGGAAAGCTGACTCTTTTATATGCACAGATTAATAAAATTTCAAAGCAATTTCCTGATGAAAAAATAGTATTTAATTTTTATAATGCCAAGCCCGAAATATTAGATAAATTAAAGAAATATATTGGGAACGATCGTGGAATTTTACCCCTCGATGTACGTTTAGAATTGATTCCGTACACTGGTTCTACAATGCAACACATCGCCACCATAGAGGGTACCGGTGAGACAGATTACCACTATTATAAGACTGTTAAAACTATTGCTGAACGATGTTTGACAGAACAGAATGAAGATGGAATATCTAAACCAATAAATCCTGTTTCTGTTGTAACGACTGAAGATATTAAAAATTTTGCAGAATCATTTAGATTAAATCGCACCTTTACGAATGATTTTAACTCTAAATTAAATCAATTGTCTCACTTACTATTTATAAAAATTGGTTTCTGGAGTGAATTTGATAAACCCGAGAAATATGGTGAAGCAATCAAAGCAGCTAACGTCCTGCGAGATAATTTAGATATGTATTATAGCAATGCAGATCATGGAGAGATGTCCATGAGTGATTTTAAAAACAAATGGATTGCAGAGATAAACAATGCGCGACCAGCACTAGAAAAACATCGCGGCATGAAGCAAATCTTGGGTAATTTAGCTCTTGCAGTTGCGGGTCTTGGGGTATTCTATGTAGCCGCAGGATTAATTAATTTGATGGCTACTGGCGGAAGAAATTTTTTATTCTTCAAAACCAATACTGCCAAAATTCTTGATCAGCTGGAAAACCAAATAAGCCCCATGCTGCAACCAAGCTCTTAATTTTGCCTGGGATATTGAGATAATGAATATCACAACGTCCCAGGTAAATCATAAGCAAGATAAAAAAGTATTCACTCAAACTGTGCGAATTAATCTGTAATTGCAAGGAGTATTGCGACGAAGCAGGTCCTCAGCTTATCCTATAATACCAATTTATATGAAAAGCATGATATGACCGCAAGAATTCCTACGTGCCATGGCTTGTCCATGGCATCCAGAAAGATTTTTGTAAGAACGGATGAGCTGATCAATAAATCCTTTAATTATCTTTAATCTAATACATCTCTTTATTCACCGGATAATGTTGCAATTGTTTGGATTGAAATACTTCTCTTTTTTCAAAACTGCCCTTTTCCAACATATGAAGTGCAACAATGGCATCAGGCTGACCTGCTTTGGCTGCAAGATTTATCCAAATCCACGCTTTTTTTCTATTCTCTACCACGCCCCGACCATAATAATACATATAACCTACCGCATATTGAGCATCTCTTTGACCTTTTTGTGCCTCTGGCTTTAAACGAATAAACGCCCTACGGTAATCCTGTGCCTTAAAGCTTACTATTCCCTGACGAAGATTTAGTGTATTAGGAACAAAGCAGGCATTCATCAAAGAAAGAAGCAAAAGGATGAAGAATATTTTAGATAACTGTCTCATGGTACTTGTTCCTCTAATAACGGCTTTGCTACAGGTTCAAAAATCAACTCATTTTTAGGCAGACTCAAACTCTCAAGAGTACCATTTCGCTCGACCAAAACCCCGTTAGTCATAATACGCTTGATTAAGGCGCCTCCTGGTATTTCATCTCCAATACCATAAGTTTTTTCATCACCGCCTGCTCCACGAATTATAACCTGTGAGTCTTCAATTTTATCTGCAAGCATGATTCCAACCAAATTAACATTAAGCATGGATTTTTTAACGTTATCTTCATTTAAGTCATTAGGGACATATACACCAAACAAAGAAGAATTCAATATATCATTAAAAGACTCTTGACCCGAATTCTGAGCCGGCACAGGTGTTTTCGATAAAGCCGGTTTCTTATTAACTGACACAAAGAATTGGACAACTTCACTTAAAATCAGCAAAGAAAAAAGAGTAATCAGACACAGGATAATCCATTTGGCATATTTTGGAGAAAATAAATAATGGATATCAAATTTCATGTACCTTAGCCCTTGAATATTTGTCAGGATGCGAACTTATCGTTTCTATGGTAAAAAGTAATATAACATTCTTACATAAATTACCCAAACTTCACGACATAAGATCCCGAAGTATGGTTATGAACTATTAAACTTTTAAAGGACTAGTAATGAATGAACCAGTAAGCCAACCCCACATTCAATTAGCCATGCTCTCGCGGGAATATGTCGTCTCAAGAGCTATTCATGCTATTGCTAACCTGGGAATTGCTGATTATATGTCCGATGAACCCATATCAGTAAGTGAGCTGGCAGCTTTAACGGGCACTGTCCCTGAACTTTTAGACCGAATATTGAATTTTCTCACTGCCTATAACTTATTCATCAAAACTAATGAAGGATATACCTTAACCACTTTATCCTATCCCTTGCGAACCGATCATCCCAAATCACTAAAAAGTATAATGGCTATGTTTGATGAATCCTGGTGGCAAGCATTCTCACAACTTGAGACTTCGCTTAAAACAGGAGTTTGTGCTTTTGAGTTACAGCATGGCATGAATTTTTTTGAATTTATGAATAACAACATTGAAAAAAAGAAGCGCTATTATCAAGGCTTAGATAAATTGGCAACACTTGATAATCCAACCCTTTTGCAAAGCTTTGGATTTGATCAATTTAAAAAAATTACCACCATTTTTTCTGGCAAAGATTCATTTTCAGAAGATCTGCATCGCGTTTATCCTGAAATTGAAATCCTCCCTGTTAAATTGGATTTGCCCTTAACGCATCCGATATTTTCTGTATTACCTGCGGCTGATGCCTATATTTTTAAAGGAATTTTACATGATTTTAATGACGCCGAATTAAAAAAAATAGTTCGAAGCTGTTATCACAAAATGAAACCGGGCAGTTCTTTTATTTTAATGGAGCAGGTAATTCCCGATAGTACAACTCCTCACACCAATAAAACCATGGATATTGTCATGATGGTATTAGTAAATGGAAAACAGCGTACTCTACACGATTGGAAAACATTTATGACAGAAGAACAATTTGTTTTTAAACATGAGATTAAAGTGGAAGGACTATTTACCATAATGGAATTTTTAAAACCCTGATATAACAGCAATCCAAATTAAATAATCGACGGAGTTGCTTAAAAACTGTCTTAACGAGCCTTGGAGAAGTGATCCAGATCTATTGAATAGATTACTTTCGAGTGTTAACCAGTTGAATGATAAAATAGTTCGCTATTCCCAAAATAATAAAACTGCTTATAGTGACGCTAAAGCCCGAGAAATTATCTTTAAAAAAAATAGCGGTTATAAAACTGCTTATACTTGCCATAACTGCCATGCTTAAACCAAGGACAGCAGCCACCCCCCCTTTATTGGTAGAGCTTGAGAGAGATTCTGCCATTAAAGGGCTTCCTGCCAAAGCAAAGCCATAGAGATAAATACCAGCAGCACCTATATACCAATAGATAGTTAAAAATGTGCTTATCCAGGTTATTGATAACCATATAGTAGAGCTCAATAGCATTAAGCCAAATCCAATAAAGATAATGGTTCTGGTGTTTACCCAATTGACCAGCCAGTTAACCGATAAACCGCCTGCTATAAATAAACCAAAGGGTAATATTTGGGTTATACCAAAATATTTAATGGGTATATCAAATTGATGGAAAATAATAAATGGAGCAGTAATTAAATAGGCAATCAAAGCTCCAAGAAAACATATATAAGATGATAAGGGCTTCCATAATTGTCTGTTTTTTAAAACGGGTTTATAAAAAAGCCAACCTGAGGCAAAACTGATTTTAAAATCTTTACTATACTCTTCATCGTATGTTTCAAGCATAAAAAAATATAATCCGATTAAAGCGATAGACCCCATAATTAAAATGGCAGTAAATGTACTCCGCCAACCAAAATTTTGATATAAAAAACTGCCGAAAACTGGACCGAGGAGTGGCGCCAAGGAGCCAGTCGCATTTATCCAGGCAATAAATTTGATACTTACTTTATTTTCATAATACTTACTTTGCACGGTAGAAAAAGTAGCGATGTTTAAACTTGAAACACCTACTCCCTGAAAAAAACGACCCAGAATAAGCCAATATATATTTGCGGCGACCATACACATAAATGTTGCCGCAAGAAATACCACGCCTCCCCAAAGCATCAACGGGCGACGACCGTACCTGTTTGCAATAAGTCCAAAATAAATTTGGGGTAATGCCGCGCCTATGAACCATATCGTCATAGTAAACTGAACAAGAAAATTTGATGCATTAAATTCCCTGCCAAATACAGGAAGGGTTGGCAGGTAAATATCATTGGAGAGATTGCCGGTAAAATTATAGATGATGATAAATAATGGACAATAAAATAATATTGTTTTTGTTGAAATTATTTTATTCATATAACCCTGTTGTGTCATATTGTTCAACCAAGAAAACCTTTTCAGGCACCTACTGTGATTTCCCAAATTTTAATGCGGATTTAAATATTTAGCCCATAATTCAGG
>JAUXYG010000056.1 GCA_030694525.1 Legionella sp.
CGGGCGCTATTTTCAATATGCAAGTTGTGTTTGATGAAGACAAAACTATTGATAACAACGTGTTATCAGTATCCTCCGGTGCATTATCATCGTTCCTGTTACCTAATATTGGTTGCCAAAGAAAACACGTAAGAATTCAAAAACATTTTAATGTATCCGTTTCAGCACCTAAATCACCTTATGAGCACTACCAGATATTCAAAGAAATTCTGCAGGATAAGAATACTCAACCCAATTGGTATAGCCAAATTCTTTATTTTTCAGAGCAATTTATTAAGGAAGTCCAAAACAATGATAAATGGCTTAAGTTAAAACTCTATTTTTCAGAGTCATTGAGAAAAAAAATCACCCAACATACTTATGATGCTTCCTGTAACGATCTGTTTTTAAGCGCAAAAAAAGTTAATCGGTTCAGACCCACTCCTTTTATTATGGATACGGCGAAATATATCTTTAATATTTGTATGGGATCAGGGATCGGAGTTAAACCGGCTATTGATGACCAATATTTCCCAGTTCAAACTATCCAAAAAATTTATAATCAATGTTATGGCCTTGAATATACACCTACACTAATGGTCCCTTCTTCTTTGAGTGAAAAAAATGACAGCGTTTATTATCCATTGCAATGTCCTTTTGCCAAAATAAATACTTTTAAAACAAACCAAAGTAACAGCACATTAACTGAACTGGAAACCCTGAAAAATGTTTTACTTGCCTATCAAGAGGAATTTACAGAAGAGAATGGCGATGCCTTTGGAAGCTCTCTCTATCAAGTGAGCATGGAAACCGAATTTTCATTTTACCATTACAAATCTACAGGGAAACAAACAATAAAAAATCCATTAGAACTTTTAGAGTCTGACAAACGGTTTTCTTTTTCACATTGTGATGACGCCACCAGCTTTTCCAGTGATGCCAAATTATTTAGAGGGTGTGTGCGACTTGTTAGATAGCTTAAAGTTCTGAGCATCCATTTCTAAAAGATCCAGATATTTTTGACTAACACCTTGCTGTGATATGGGGGGTATATAGAGAGTTGAAACTGCGGTAACCACAGCTTGTTTTAATTCTCGTAGTTTAATCCATTCGATTCTTGGTTTTTGTGTAGGCAGAATGGATGCTTCATAAATACACACTAACTGTTCATCAAGATAATAAGTTCGAAGGTAATCACATAGAATATTTAGTTTTTGAGTTTGTTTTGTGTCATGCATACCCAGATTAGAAATCTGCCAAAGAATGATGTGCGCATATACATCTACTCGCCTTTCATAAATTAGCAACTCTGTTGCATCAATTGCAAAACAACCTTGATCGCCAGGATCAACTTGTAAATCTGAAAAGAGACAATCCATAGAGGATACTGCTGGCAATATTACTGCATTCCCATTCTCAGCCCTGATTCTTTTTACCGCACTCAAGGCAGATTCAGCAAAAACCGTAGGATGCCCATAAAAAACCACACAAAGGTTTTTAACCCGTTGATATTCGCTAATAATATGGGTGGTGATATTGTGATAAGCATCAACTCGTTTATCAGAATTAAAATAAATGGCCTCTAAGGACTCAGCTTCTTTAGCCTCACGACCAATCCATTCTTTCAGGCTGTCTTCATTAACTAAATATAAAACCTTATCCGCTCTTTGAATGACTCGTTTAGTCTCTTCCGTCAAATGAGCAATCGACTTTATTCCAGAACCTACAACAATAAGTGTGTGCATTTAATTATTTTATCATTACAATTTTATTTGCATTTGGTTGTTGAGGTTGATTTAAAGAAAGCTCTAAATTCATGTTTGCTTTCTGCACTTCTAAACATGTTTCTGAATTTTCAGCATTATCGAAATACTCAATACCTACCGTCTTTTCTATTACATTTAGTAAATTCATCCCTATTTCCTCTGTAATAATAGATCCTGTAGTCAATTGTATAAACAATCCGAGTAAAGGTATAGCGCTTATAAAAAAAATTTAAGAATAAATATTGCATGAAAATACTCGTTATGATTAAATAAATGCACGAATCGAGCATTTTTATAGATGGAAATATAGAAATATCATGCTAGGAGTTAATTATGCTGCAGACCGAATTCAAACAACAAATTTTATTTATGGGTGATATCGAACAAATCATCGGGGTCAACCGAATCACTCTTCGACGATGGTGGTTAACTGGGAAATTTCCCAAACCGATTAAATTAAACGGTTCACTTTTATCCTGGCACTTTGAAGTGATCCAACAATGGATCAATCAACATATGAACATCACTAATGAATTGAACTCTCCAGCTCAATAGTCCCATAATCTAGATCTTTTAAAACAGGCAATCGCCTGTTTTTTTTGCTTATAATAATTCTTGAAAAATTTATTTTCGCCACTTTTGATTTCAAATTTTTCATTTGTCCAAGGGATTTAAAATCAATGTATGTTTTGCTTTATTCATAATACTTCTGCATTACTGCCTTAATACCCGACATATCGAGACCATTTGATGATGAAAAATCAATAAGATCCGCCTCTATAAACTGTAGGAGAATTTGAGCCTGTTCGGTAACACTCTTAATCTTATGAAAGAGCCTATTCTTGCTAGTTTCAAAGTACAAATCATCCCTGTTTTGAGGCATGCATTTATGCACTAACCAATTCCTTTCCGATAAAAAAATCTCTAAATTTTGCAGCAGTGACTCAGAGTATATACCCTCTTTTTTCGCAAGATTGATAGCTCTCCCAAGGGTATAAAAGCGATATCCTTCTAAAAGCTCATTGGCTTTTATTAAAGGCATACTATAAGGTTTTTTCACATCCCTTTTTAATGTGATTGAATGACTAAGTGCATCTTCTAAATGCTGAACCATGCATAAAGCCTCCCCGACCAAGCAGTACAATTTGATTTCATCTTGATTCGCAGGCTTTCTTTTATATTCCGGGGACATATTATTCTAAGTACCCACTAAAGTACCCATTAAAATCTTTTGAGGAGGGGGTAAAACTCTTAAAACCCTTACTGGGCTTGGTCGGGACGGAAGGATTTGAACCTTCGACCACTAGCACCCCATGCTAGTACGCTACCAGGCTGCGCTACGCCCCGATTGGTAGGGAATAATATCTAAGTTGAAGGGAAATAACAAGTAGTTATGGGATGTTCCGTGGTTTTGGGGTGGTGGAGGTGCATAGAGGTTGTTGGTCTGTACTATTGCCGAACTCATCTGCTCCTGTGATCTCATTTGCAGAAGTATTATCTACTGGTAACTCTGACTCATCATGAAAAGGGTAGTGCTGATGGGTTTCAGTTTGTATTTGTTTTTTAAAAACATCTTTAGGGGATGTAATGGTGTCTGGCTCTTTTTCTAAATGAATCATGTTTAACCTTACGTATTATTAATTAGTTTCTGGCGGTCATCTTATTTGATGGCTCTGCATATTCGAACTGCGTAGAAACTTACTGCCAGGCAGTAAAGAACGTTAATTCCTACATAGCATATTATAGCCCCTAACAGGTCAAATCTGTAGATTAAAATGGCGCATGCAGTGATTTGGAGAATAATAAACGATATGGTTAATTTGGCCCCGATGTCGCTGCCTTTTTCGGAGTATACCATCAGGATGGCTATGGGCATGGTGATGGCGTAAAGTACGATATTTACCAAACTGGCGTAAGCATAGGGAAGGGCATTGATGAATTTTGATTTATAGAGGATTAAAATGTCATCCATTAATAAACCAAGAGTGCCTGCAACTACCAGGGAAATGGATGTTGCAATTAACAAATATTTTATCAAAATTTCCAGTAAATGTTCTTTATCTCTTACCATAGCGCCAGATATTTTTGGACTGATTAAAAAGCTAATTGGAGATACTGCAACTATACCCAACGTGATGATAGACATGACTGCGGAGAATAGGCCTACGGAGGATTCGTGAGTGTCTAAAAGTTCAAGCATTAATAAAGGTATGGTAGTAAAAATAAAGCGATTTAGATTTTGGACGGTGTAGCCAAATATTTTTTTCTTCCACTCCTCCTTTTGTTTTCCCTTAAGATAACTTTGGTAAAGACGTAACGGTGCTTTTTTTTGCAAAAAATAAGACAGGATAACTATTAATAAATAACTTGCGATAAAACTGAGTAACATCAAATGAACGAAGTAATGGCTGTATCGCTGAATATTAAAAATGTAATAGAGTGTATAAAGCACTAAAGTTAACAAAAAATAAATTATGATTTGTAGCAAACCAATTAAAATTGCCGTTTGCATGGAACCAATAACTCTAAAAAATTGAATGACTATGTAATAAAGCGCAAGAACAATTGTTCCCCACAGAAAAAGAAAAAATGGGTGGGTTATTTCGGCAAGCGAAGTATTAATAAAAATCTGACTTGCCAGAATGAGCACTAAAGAAACCAAAAGGCCAAACGCTGCAATCACCAAATATATAGGTTGAATAAATGCTCTAATAGAGCCTATCAAATAATTAATCTGGTCGAACTTATTCTTAACATATAATTTAGGGACATAATAAGTAATTATTGAGTCGATACCTAATGTGGTGAGCGTTCCCATTAAAATGAGGAAATTGGTTGCGGCCGAAAAATCACCGAATAACGATTCTCCTGCTTCTCTGGCAACCATGAGATTTATAAAAAACAGCATGAGCTGCCCTAAAAATAGCAGTATTAAATTAAATACAAAATCCATTAAATTTAGTCCGTTAAACTCAGAGTCAATTTCGTAATTTAGATAGAATTAATCACATCAGGAGACTCGGGTTATTGGAATTTCATCCCCATTTTGTCCTCCACTTGAAATGAGCCCTAATATGTGTGATAGCAATATTAAGGTTTTTTTAGAGCCTCCATCTCGATCATCAATATAAAACCATCTGCCTCGGTATAATATAGATACTGCTGTGATCTCGGGTTTGGTAGAACAATATTGTATTTTCATCATATCATGGAGTACCTGTTGCCAATCAAATAATTTACCGTTTGGATAGCGAGTTGTGGTTAACAAATGAGCCTTTGCATCCTCGGGAGGTACCATAACGCCTTTAGATAAATAATTAAGTATCCCTAATACAGAGCGAGTGGATAAATATACTTCACCAGGCGAGGGATTTCTGGAAAAAATAATTTTGTTATCTTTTATTCGAATATCAGACCTATTCAGAATTTGTAAATTTTTAGCAGATAGATGATAGTTTGACCTGATCTTTAATATGAGTTTTTCAATTTTGTATTTATCTGCTGAATAGTACCAAGTAAACGCATCATTTTGTTGCATTTCACTTAAAACGTTAACCATTTGCTCAAACTCTTTATAGTTAGGAGGAATTGTAGAGGTGGTTCGCGCAGCACTGGGCGCATTGACAGAGCTTCCTGTTTGCTGCATTAATAAACGAAAGACCCGCGATATACTCCAGGCAGATTGCAACAACAGCGACAACTCTCTAAGACTGATTGGTCTTAACAATTGGGTTGTATAATCTTTATCATCATAAGGCACATAGTTAAAAATTGGATTATCGGTGTATTCAATCACCCCTGTACCTGATGTTTCTCCATAGGATGACAAGCCACTAGGAAAGGTAATACGGCCGGTCAGAGCACCGGATTTTACTAATTTGGAACTTGCTGAAATGGTACCTATATGTAGGAACATGGGAACCTGATCATAACGCAACCGGACCATATTTAATAAAAGCTCCTGTTTATTACTGTTTGCTATTGCGATGTTATAGTCATAACGGTCCCGATGGACTATTTTTGGTCCAATATGAGCACACCCTGAAAGGAGAAATAAATAAAAAATTATAAAAATCAATCGCAATTTAGTAATACCCATTAAAATACCTTTTCTGCCAAATTATTCTATCAATCGATTAACCACAATATGATTAGTAAACTGTCATCTTAAATGTAACCAATCGTCCCAAGATTATTGGGACGATTAACTCACCATTCTTACAAAGAGTTCTTAATTTTTTGCGCTTCAAATTTTGAATGAGATATTTGAATATAGCGATTGCAACTGTTAAGTTGAGCAAACTGCAAAGCTAATACCGCACTATCCAATTCTTGTTTGGCTACAGGATAAGCATCATCAATTATCGAATTACCAGCTCTATCGATTTGTCCCGAGGCTTGCGATAATTTTTCGGAACACATGTGCCTTTCCTGACTACTAATGAGAGACGCGACGGATAATGACAGATCGCGACATTGACGGGTCAGGTTTTCTTTGCTGGCTAATATATCGGCACTTGCATTCAACGATAAAACAGAAATACTCAAGATTAAGGCTTTTTTGCAACTCTTGTTAATCATATAAACTCCCTTTAATTTTGTGAATAAAGCCGTTTGCCACTATTCTCCATAAGGTGAATCCAGAGTTTGCTGCCGCATCAACACAAGAAATAAAATATTAAACCTTTACACCAGGCTGAATAATTAAGCCTCAGGAAATCATCTGAGGCAAAGCCACGAACAGGTTTAAAATTAATTAATATGGGCTAATTAATCAGAAAAATAAGTATCCTAACTTTTGCATACATCAGTTAGCTTTCTGATAATCGACACAATAATAAATTTAACCAAAAGCGTTTATCCCGGTGATGTGTCTTCCCAGGACCAAGGTATGGACATTATCCGTACCTTCATAGGTAAATACTGATTCCAGGTTAAGCATATGTCTGATAACACCATACTCAAGACTTATTCCATTTCCACCCATTAGATTCCTACATTTTCTAGCAATTTTCAATGCCTCCCTGCACGCATTTCCTTTAGCTAGCGAAATCATGGTCGGATTTTCTCGATGTTCGTCCTTTAAACGACCAATTTGTAAATTTAAACATTGCGATTTAATGATTTCGGTGTACATATCCGCAAGATCTTTTTGAATTAATTGAAATGAGGCTAAAGGCTTTTCAAATTGTTTCCGCTCAAGCAAATATTCTCGCGCGGTATCAAAACATGCCATGGCAGCACCAATAGCGCCCCAGGCAATTCCGTATCGAGCCTGACTTAAACAACTTAAAGCAGCACCCAAACCTTTTTCGCTTCCTGGCAATAAGTTTTCGTCAGGTACAAATACATTATCAAAAACCAACTCACCAGTAATTGATGCGCGCAAAGACATTTTCATTTTAATTTCAGGACAGCTCACGCCTTTTGATTTGGTCTCAACGATAAATCCTCGGATTCCTGCATCAGTTTTTGCCCAAACAATAGCGATATCAGCAATTGGAGCATTGGTTATCCACATTTTGGCCCCGTTTAAGATCCAGCCACCGTCTACTTTTTTGGCATTGGTTCTCATACTGCCCGGATCAGAACCGGAATCAGGTTCGGTTAAACCAAAACATCCAATAATCTCAGCGCGCGCCATGGCAGGCAGAAATCTCATTTTCTGCTCTTCATTGCCAAATCGGAAAATAGGATACATGCACAAAGAGCTCTGCACAGAAACAAAACTTCGCAATCCGCTATCACCACGCTCCAATTCCTGACAAACCAGACCATAAGCGACATATGAGGCTTCAGCGCCCCCATATTGAGCGGGTAAGGTTAACCCTAATAATCCAAGATCAGCTGATTTTTTAATAAGCTCCCTGGGGAAATGTGCCTCTTCAAAAGACTCGGCCATGAGCGGAATGACATCATGAGTAACAAACCGGGATACGCTGTCACGTATCATCCGTTCATCATCGTTTAATTGCTCATCAAGAAATAACAAGTCGTCCACTTTCCTTCTCCCTCTTATCTGACTGTAACGCGATTACAGCGTCAACTATACTTTCCTGACTGGGTAATAAATATTGCCAGGCAGTGCCCAATGGTATAAAACAATCCTTACCGGTAATTCGTCTGACTTTCAATCGCGCAGGCGCGTCTTCCATCAGTAATGTCATCAATCCTTCACTGATTGAACCACTTTGTCTCCCTTCATCAACAATTAACACGCGTTTGGCCTTTGCGACTTCACGCAAAATGGCTTCTTTAGGTAATGGACTTAACCATCTTATGTCAATAATTTTAACTTTAATATTATGCTGTTCCAGCAGAATTTTTTCAGCCTGGCGGGATAGGTAGTATCCATTAGCGTAGGTTAAAATTACCGTTTCTCCATCCCCAAAAACACCTACTTCGCCAAGTGCTAACGTTTCGTCCGGCTTAGGATAATCAAAAAGCCAGCCGTTATCACCTGGCGCATGTAAATCTTTGGTCATATAAAGTGCAATGGGTTCTAAAAAGACAACCACTCTTCCTTCCTGATAAGCCATATGAATACAGGTGCGCAGCATTTTAGCAGCATCTGGACCATTTGAAGGACAGGCTACGATAACACCGGGTAAATCACGTAATACGGCAATGGAGTTATCATTATGAAAATGCCCACCAAAACCTTTTTGATAAGCGAGTGAGGCGATTCTTAATACCATGGGATTTTGATATTGACCGCTTGAAAAAAAGGATAAAGTGGAGGCTTCTCCTCGTAATTGATCCTCAGCATTATGCAAATAGGCTAAAAACTGAATTTCGGGAACAGGAAGAAATCCATTATGGGCTAATCCGATAGCAGTCCCTAATATGGTCGTTTCATCCAGCAATGTATCAAATACTCGCCGCTGCCCGAAACGAGCCTGTAAATCAGCGGTTACTCGATAAACGCCGCCCTTTTTACCCACATCTTCTCCAAAGACAACCATGTTTGGATAGCGCATCATTAAGTCAGTTAAAGCGAAATTAATATGCTGACACAAATTTCTTTTTTGCGTTAATTGATTATATGCCCCGGCAAATAATTCAGCTCTTTTGGTTTCAGTGGGCATTGCGTATTCGGTTTTCTTTTCAGCTTTTGGCAGTAACGAGGCCATCACTTCCTCAGCACTTTCCATGCGCGGCTCTCTTATAGCCTCTAAAGCTTTTGCCTCAATCAGGGAGCGATTATCCTGATACAAATCAACCATTGCCTGTAGTGTCATCCAGCCGTGGTGATGAAGAATTCGTGCTGTATGTAATAAGGGATCATGCCCTTCGCGACGCTCAATCTCAGTTTGGGTATTGTATTGCGATTCAATATCAGAACCGGCATGACCTAACAGGCGAACACAGCGCATATGAAGAAATACGGGTTGTTTCCGTGTTCTCGCCAAATACTCCGCCTCTTGTGCTTTGGCAAAAGTGTCGGCAATGTTCAGTCCATCACAGGCAATGTAATGAATTCCCGGCCGGTTGCTTATCGATGCCTCTATCCAATTCTTGGGAGTTGGCACCGAAATTCCTATGCCGTTATCCTCGCAAATAAATACTATAGGCAAAGGATAATTTTGCTGACTAAGCCATGAACAGGCATTCAAGGTGGTTTGAGTGGAGGCATGATTGGTTGACGCATCACCAAAGGAACATAAAATAACTGAATCTGAAGCAAGCTTACCAACAATTCCTAATTCTTTAGCTCGCGTAATAGATAGAGCTGCACCGAGCGCTTTAGGCAGATGAGAGGCAATGGTTGAGGTTTGAGGAGGGATATTTAACGGGACACTGCCAAATACTTTATGTCGTCCTCCAGCAATTGGATCACACGCAGCAGCAACTAATGACAATAGAATATCTTTAACTCCATCAGTACCCTGGATCTGCTTTGCGCGTTGCAAGTAAAACGCACCGCTACGATAATGAAGAAAAGCCATGTCAGTCGCTTTAAATACGCTACCCATGACCGCATTCCCTTCATGGCCACTGCTACCAATAGTGTAAAAGGATAGCCCTTTTTCTTTTAACTGACGCGCAATTAAATCAAGTAATCGCGATTTTATCTGGGAATCAAATAATTCAATGGCAGTTTTTTTATCCAAATCTGCTGTCTCAGGACTCATAGTACTTTGGGATTGAGGGAAATCCGCCGCAAGTACCCGTTTAATGAACTGCTCATCAACTACACTGGCTCTATCTAACATCACCACACCCTATAAAAATTGCGTAATGACCAGATGAACTCAAGGCAATCCTACCAAGTCTATTGATACCAGGGTTAGTCCCTTAATAATAAACTCAAAGAGTAATGATCTTTCCTAGTTCAAATACTGGTGTCCCTTCCTGCTGAATTATAAAGCAATTCAACATGTTGCCGATAATACAGGTGAGAAGTATATACTTATTAAACATCTTGCGAAACTGCCTAAGGATAGAGTATGGCTGTCGAAATGAATAAATCACCAAGCATCAGACTCACGCCTGGTCAGGAAATCAAATTAGCCAAACCGGTTACCGAACTTTATGTTGGGCAAATACTTAAAACGGTAGTAGTCACCGCGCTTACTAACGATCAGGTTTTAATCAATATTAACGGTCAAAATCTCAATGCCAAATCCTCCCATCATTTTACGCCGGGTGAATTACTGGATGTCAAAGTAATTGCAAATCAAAGCGAAACCGTACTTGAGGTACAACATAAAAGTCCATCATTGTCGTTATTACAAAGCGCTCTTTTACACGTTCTTCCACGACAAGCCCCAGCGACAAATATGATGCACACGTTAACCCAGTTGATGCAGTCGGGTAATCTGTCACCAGCTCTTTACCAGCAAATTAAAATGCTGTTGGGGACGATAATTCCATTATCACAATTAACGCAACATATGACTCAGGCAATTAGTCAAAGTGGGGTGTTTTTGGAGTCTGCATTATTGGATTGGCAGCGCACCAAATCATCGCAAAGTCTGCATGCTGATTTTAAGGGCCAATGCCTGAAAATCCTGGCAAGCCTTATCGCAGAGCAAAAAAACAGTCCGCCACTGCCTAATAATCTTATGGAGTCGAGGCTATTAGTACAAAATGATCCCTTGCCACTTCCTGGCGCAATTCCACAACCATTACATAAAAATTCATTATTTAATTTAGATGAATTACCCATCGAAACCTTGCAACACATTTTACGAGAACAAGTAAGTCAGGTATTGGCAAGAATTACTGCGAACCAGCTTAATCATTTAATTCATGATAACAAAGAAGGTTTTTTGCTGATGTTGGACATACCTATTAAAACAAATGAACACATCGATGTGATACCGATAATGATAAAACAACACAAAGCAGAGCCCATGCAGCCTTCAAAATGGAGTGTTTCTTTTGCGTTGAGCTTATCTACTCTGGGAGATCTGCAGGCTACTGTAGCTCTTAATAGTAATGCGATTGATATAAAAATTAACGCAGAACGGACTCAAACGGTGGAAATATTACGCGACTGTCACGAAGAACTTAAGAGTATTCTGGAAGAATCAGGATTAAACTTGGGTCAATTTCATTTACATACTGGTCTGGAACAAAACCACATCGATGTAGCTAATTTAAGATTACTGGACATTCGAATATGAAAAAACCTAGAACTCGCGCAGTAGCATTAAACTATAACGGTAAAGGCGCGCCGCGAGTTACTGTCAAAGGCGAAGGCAAAGTAGCCGAACGTATCATTGCCACTGCGAAAGAACACAATATCCCTCTGGAGCAGAATGAAGAACTCACTGCACTACTATGCGACGTGCGTATTAATGAAGAAATTCCTCGATCGTTATATACCGCAGTCGCGCAGATATTGGCATTTATCTACTTTATAAATGGCAAGAAACCGGAAAGAAATTAAGCGAATTGGCGTTTTATGAGCAAATAATCTACAATCTGGTTAAGTATCCCATAGAAGGGTGTTCAAATGAAATGGATAATAATCGCAAGTATGGTAGTAATCGCTAGTGGATGCTGCTGCAGGGCAACTAATTTGGTAGCAGTGCGTCAGGTTTCGGTAGTACCTGTGGTACCGGTGGTTTCTCCGGTGATCCAACCTGTAATTCTCGATGCGGGTTATGTTGAGCCCTTAGACGTGACCACTACTACGATAGATTTTTATTAATACATTCAAGGCCTGACATAATCACTCAAAATCAGGCCTTTTTGAGTCATTTATTTTAAAATTTTACCGTGCTTTAATTTATCCTTAAGGTTAAAAGAGGTACAATTAAGTCTCAGATCAAAACCAGGTTTACACATGCCTAACGAATTGATGTCTAAACAAGCGAATGCCCAGGTAATATACCTGAATCATCTGCGCGATAAAGCAATCAAAGTTGCTGAAGAAACCTTAAAACCCTGTTTTGATCCCCAAGGACGTTTATTGGTAGAAGTTTCCCTGGACCAAGCCGAAATTACTGCGATAGTCGATGAAATTAATAATCAATCGGATAATCACTTTACCGGGGATAATTATGGATTATCGGCAGCACTGGGCCATCCTGTTACTGCCACTACTCTGATTAGCCTTGATATTAACAATCATGATACGTTACGCACCAAATTTTTAGAATCATTAAAAGACGTTTTAAACCAAGTTGACAAATCTAAAATCGATAAACTTAAAGAACTTCCTAAAGGAAGCATCATTCCCTTACAACAGGAATTTCATTTTCATCTTGCCTTAGTGAATCGTCTATACAAAAAACTGTTAAAATTGGATGGGGTTATCTCAGACAAATTTTTAACAGTACATCAAAATACAATGATAAAAGTTAATGAGTTAGTTACCGAAATTTATGCAAATGCGCTTATCAACGCTCTTGAAGAAGATTCAATTAACGTTGCTACACTCAATAAATCTCTAGATAAAGCCAGAAAATCGCTTTTTTCAAAAAGCCATGAACTGTTAATGCAGGAACTGGTTAAAGCAACAGGTATTATTTTAAACAAATCACACTTTAAAAAATTTGAAAAAATTGAATCATTAAAACATTTAGCTGAAAAAACTACCGCAACGAAGAATGATTTAATCCACACTGACGAAAACCTAAGAGTAGTCACCTGGATAGCAGGATCAAAGAATACCGCTCATAATCGGGTTGTTGGAACCGAATTTGCGCATCGCCGACTGATAAGTCACCCATTATTAGAAAATAGAATAGTCCCGAATATAAATCCACGCCTGCAAATCCGAACGCCCTCGCCTGTTGTAAAAAAAGGGCTTGGAAAAGATACAACCTATATTTCCGATGTGGTAGATAAATTAAAAGAAGTTTCAAAGCACTATCAATTAGCGAAATTACTACCTACCGATGAGTTAAAGCCTCGAGCTTTCATATACAATAGTTTGACTGCATTAAACGATACTCTGGGAGATACCGGTGGTAATCTGCAAACCAAAAGTGCCAAGCACATAATTCAGGGAGCCCATGATTATAATTCTGAGCAAATGATAATAAATAAAGACAATGGGATTCTTTGTCTGGTGCAAAATATTTCTGTTAATGGTTTTGGTGGCGAACTTGATTATTACTCAAAAAATGATTTAATCAAAGAGTCCACCTTGATGGCGGAAATGGCATTAATACATACTCTCTCAGATGCTGAAGATAAAATTCTGATTCATAAAATTTTTGAAGATTACAAAACCTTCTTAGAAAAACGTAATGAAAAACGTGATGGCTATGAAGGATATTTTTATACATCCGCAGAAGGCAATAAGGTTGCTTTTAATATTTTTGAGTTAAAAAGAAAATGGCTAGTGCAAAAGCCGTCACAAGACAACACCGATATTCTGTATCATAAAAAACAAACCTTAAAAAAACTCATCGCTCATGACTTACATTGCAAACATGATTATTCAAAACTGATACAATCTCTTTCCATAAGCGTAGAACAGGCCTCTATCAGCGGATGTAAAAGTGGTAACGAAAGAGCTCAGTCCATTAATAGCAGGGTCGCCATTTTTGATCAAATTATCCACGGCCAAGACTTGTTCCCGAGTCTCGAGAGTATTAACTCTTTATTGTCAGACATCGCAGAAAGTGGCATCAAAAGTAAAGCTCAAGAGAGTATTCCAGTCTTAGCCACTAAATTAAAAAAAGCTCTTGATGAAGCATATAATGAATTAAATCTTCAAGGTGCTGCTTCTTTAGTAAGTTTGGTAGACCAAGGTGCGTCAGCAAAAGTTGAGGCAAAACCTGAGCATGGTCTTTACATTTCCAGAAATTTAGCTGAAGAAGATGAATCAGTATTGCCTAATTTGCGTCAGAGAAATGCCGGACGCATGCAAGCGCACAAAGAGTTAACCAAACAGATGAAAAGTGTATGGGAGGGAGAGCCCAAATCCTGGTGGAAACGGATGAATGATAATCCACTAAAAATATTTGGGGCAATATTAGGAATCTTAGCGATGATTCCTGCAATTGCTATTGCGATTTACGGTAGTGTTGATAATCGGCTTAGAAAAATCAATACTGCGCACAGTAATGCTGATTTAAAAAATCATAAAATAGTCCGGTCTGAAGAGGACTACAATAGTCTTAAAAAAATTAAAACCATTCTTGAGGAGTCTCTTCCTAAAAAACCATCCGCCATTGCCGAATTTGATCCAAATATTCAGGAATTTACCAATCAATCTTCTTCAGAAAAGATTCCCGGTCAATCAGCGACTAAAAAGGACGAACCCATCGTTCTGGATGATTTACCATCAAAATCACATTTTAAACTTCGTTAATGGTAGTGGATTGAGCTTATTCTTTGTGCTAAAAGTAACATCTTTTTTGATAAAAATATAATGAAAGCACTCATTTTTTTTGTATTTATTCTATTACATCAATTAAGCCATGCTCTTCCGGATAATTTTGTTTATCTACACGACATTGCTCCCGATATCACTGAAGACATACGCTATGCCACAGCAAATAATTTTATTGGCAACAAAATTCCAGGCTATAAACGGGGTGTATGTATTCTTACGTTACAAGCGGCACAGCAGCTGAAAAAAGCGCAGGCTGCAGCTATAACAAAAGGTTATACCATTAAAGTATATGATTGTTATCGCCCGCAAAAATCAGTCAATTATTTTTATCGCTGGAGTCAAAACAGCAAGGATCAACGGCATAAAGCCGCTTATTATCCTCGGGTTAAAAAAGCGGATTTATTCAAAGAAAAATACATCGCCCATTCCTCTGGCCATTCTCGGGGCAGCACCATTGATTTAACATTGGTATCCTTGAACTCATCAGCTCAAAGTCATATTCCAATGACACGATGCTATGCTCAAACACCTGATTATAATGATGATAATTCAATAGATACGGGCACTCGCTTTGATTGCCTCGATAAAAGTGCTAATCTTGATTATTCCGGTTTAAGTATGAAGCAAAAAGAAAACCGTAAATTACTAAAAACATTAATGATTGAAAATGGGTTTAAGCCTTATTTTTATGAGTGGTGGCATTTTACTTTAAATAATGAACCCTATCCTGATCATTACTTTAATTTTTCCGTTAAATAAATTTGGAGCTATGATAACGCATAATACTTTAAAACCGGGTCTAGAGTGCATAGTCGCGCTGTGATAAGACTCTTAGAGTGACTGGACGATAATTATAAAACAAGGTGATTTGGTTACCCTACTTTACATAGAAACAAACAGCACCCTTGTTGATTGTTTTTCGCCCATGTAGTAATATGTTTATCCTTTTAAGTCCATATCGAATTTGGAGATTCATCAATGCGCCTATCAAAACTGTTTTTCATATCTTTAGCAATGAGTACTCGATTATTTGCTCAAGATGTCGCAGTAGTTGGCACCATGGAACAAACGCTAAAAGCGCCCAAAATAAATACCCTGAATAAAAAACCTGCTTCTCAAAAAATCCGTCTATTAAAAATGCACTTATCCAAACCCGCAATTGAAACATTAGGACAACGCTCTAATGCAACGATGAACCACCCCAGTAATTTAATCGCCTCATCTCCACTACCACACAAAATTGAATTGGGAATGAATAATGTCCCCGTATTAAACCAAGGCAGCTATGGAACCTGCGTGACCTTTGCAACCACTGCGGCAATGGATGCGTCAATGAACAAAGGCGATTACGTAAGTCAATTATGTCAATTACAATTAGGCTCCTATTTAGCACAAAATGGTTATGCTCCTAGCGGTTGGGACGGTTCCATCGGTCGGTTAGTTCTGACGCAAATGGATAATTTTGGAGTGGTCAATAAAGAGAAACAAAAACTTATGGGTTGTGGTGGCATGACTGAATACCCTCAAGACGAGCAACCCATTTCTGATAGTGGTATGGCTTTAGATCAGTTTCATCAATTAAGTGAACATTTAAATGAAACCACCGCCTGGTCTCCTATTTTAGATATGTATCAGGCTACTATGGCACGAACTGATACAAATAAAACCCTTAATGATATTAAAGTGGCACTGAATGAAAAAGACCGGGTTACCTTTGCGGTACTGTTATTGGATTTTGACTTGGGATTAATGGGGGCTGTAGGAACTCACCATGCTAACTTCGATACTTGGGTTTTGACTCCAGAAATTGCTCGAGATATTTATTTACGCCCCATGTTTGGTGGTCATGAGATGGTCATCACCGGTTATGATGATGATGCTATCGCCACCGATGAACAAGGTCATCAACATAAAGGTTTATTAACCCTGCGAAACTCATGGGGGAATGAATTTGGTGACAAAGGTGACTTTTACATGTCTTATGATTACTTCAAAGTACTAGTTGTCGAAGCACAACGTATTCATAGCATGCCGGCAGATGGCGGTTTAGATGCTGCAATGGTTTAATTCTTTTTGAAATGGAGCTGTAGATACAGCTCCATTTAAGCTCTTTAAATCTTCTGCTCCCTAAAAAAACAGCTCAAATTAAATAAAATAACTATCATTCCCAATTAATTAACTGGGAAGGTGATGGAACACACGTGAGGGTAAACTCGAAGACTCTTAACTCCATAAAAGTGCCCTTTTTCCAAATGATCACAGATTTGTTCCCTCGTTAACGAATCAAGACATTGAGTTAAAGTCATCTTCTCACATCCGGAAAAAATAGCGTGTTTATTACCTAAAGCATGATAATGTTCTTTATTCCACGTATCCAAACTCCTCGTAAAATATGTTGTATAATTCTTCATGGCAAAATGATCATTGAACGAAAATATTTTCATGCCCGGATTATTTTGATGCACTCTGCTAATTGATGGCGTAGATAAAGCATATACATTTCCCTTAGTCGGCAGATGTATTTTGCGCACTTCATCCATGTGAGTGTGAGACGCAAGCAGGGTTATTTGCTTATATGAATGATAATTACGTTCCAACAAATTTAAAAAGCGTTTCAGGTATGGCGCACGCCATAAATTATTGCCGCGAAAATCCTTACCGGGAGGTATATGCATAGCAATAAGCAATTGTCGGGCATGATTATTTTTTAACTGCAGTTCAAGCCACTGTAGTTCCGCTAATGCATCTCGCTCTTGATTAGGATATACAGGTAACATGATGGGCCGGGCTGCCCAAGGTGTGGTGTTTAGAGTAATTAATAGAATGTCTTTATTATCAGGAATCACATAACTGGAGTAATAACCACCACTACGCATGTGACTGTCATCAATTATCAGCTTGTCACAATAGGCGCAGGCTCCGTTCCAATCTGTTGCTTCATTCAGTGGTGATATACCCTTAGACGCAAATGCCTGATAATTTCCTGCCAGAGAATCATTATTACCAGTAATATAGAACATCGGTTTTTTTCCAGTGTTTGCGGTATATAACTGGTGAAACAAAAGAGCTTCCTGCTCTTTCTTTTGTTTTGATCTAAATAAGGTGTGGGTGGGCATATCTCCTAAATGGAGGATAAAATCCACTTGTTCGCTCAGGATACTGAACTCATTCATCGCAACAGCTAAAAACTCCTTACCCGTATCCTGGCCAAACCTGGAATTATTCTGACTGCTGTAATGGATGTCACTAATGGTTAAAAATTGAGGGGCTGCAAAAACAGATGGTACCCAACATAAAATCAATAAAATTAGATAATTAATTTAATACTCCAAAACGATGAACCCAAATGCATCCTCTTTCACTCAGCTAGAAATGCCCAGACAAATCTGCCTATTGTCGAACCCCTCTGTTTATTAGGTCTTTAAGTTCAAATAAAGCCATCCCACTTTTGGTGAGACGGCTTAATTTAGTCCTTAAATTGCCTCGCGAATTACCCAGGTACGTGCAGATTGATTCGCTAATTCCGGTGTTTGCACCCACAAAACCATCGGTTTACCTCTTGGTATTACCGATAGTGATTTTGAGGATAAGGCGACTGCAAAAGGATATTTTTTCCCAATGGATTGCAGTGCGGACCAGACTCTGTTTGCATCGGATTGATTATCGGTAATGATCAATTCATTACCTCGATAGACCACATTAACGGGTTGCCCTCTTAATGCCGCCCGAACTCCAGACTCCAAACGCCTCCAACGCGCCTGATGGCCTCTTTGCACTTCCCCTTCGGTTTGATTCAATTGAAACTTAATTCGTCCATGAGGAGCAAAAACACGCGCCAGACGGCTGCTGGTGGGGCTTTGCTGAAGAAGATAGGTGCATAAAGCATCTAACAAGGGTCGACCGGGGCCAGCATTTTTTCCAGGTAAACGATTTATAAACATCGCAAATGCCAAAGTATGCCCATTTGCGGTGTATAAATAACCAGAAAGACTGTTCATACCCGTCATGGTTCCAGTTTTGGCGCGAACAAATCCTTGCTGGTTCGCCGTTTTAAATCTTTTTTGCAAAGTACCATCACGTCCCGATATTGGTAAGGCTGCGATGTATTCATAGGATAACGGAAATCGCTGATATAAAAATTGCAATAACGAAATGGTTTGATCGGGAGTAATCATATTATATCGGGACAAACCGGAACCATCCGTGAAAACTGATTTTCTTAAATCAATGGTGGTTTGTTGTTGTAAGAAACTCTTTATCACCGGTTGTGCTTCATTCCAGTTTAATGGTGAACCATGGACTTTCGCTGCTGCATGCAGATACAAACTGTCAGCATACAGATTATCAGAAGGTTTCAAGGTATCTGCCATTAGTTGAGACAAAGGTCGTGAATATTGAGTACCAAGGATTAAAGACCCTGCTGGAGACTTGCCCAGCTGCACCTGGCCGTTGAATTTTATATTTTCTT
>JAUXYG010000061.1 GCA_030694525.1 Legionella sp.
TTCAAAACGGGCAAGACGCGCTTTGTTTTTAGCATGTCGTCCTTTTGGTGAAGTGCGCACCCATTCCAATTCTGCCTTAATGGAACGTTGATGCGAGTCTTCCTGTTTCTTTTCCATATTCAGACGTTCTTCTTTCTGCTCAAGCCAGGAAGTGTAATTGCCTTTATAGGGAAATCCTTCACCCCGATCTAATTCCAGAATCCATTCAGCAGCATTATCCAGAAAATATCTATCATGAGTAATTGCCACAACCGTTCCTGGGAATCCTTCCAGATAATGCTCTAACCAGGCGACGCTTTCAGCGTCCAAATGGTTGGTTGGCTCATCTAATAATAACATGTCAGGATTAGATAAAAGCAAACGACATAGAGCTACCCTGCGACGCTCTCCCCCTGATAATTTTCCGATAATTGCATCCCAATCTGGCAATCTAAGCGCATCTGCTGCAATCTCGAGCTTTCTATCCAGATCCCAACCACCACCTGCTTCAATTTCGTTTTGCAACTCACCCTGCTCAGCAAGGAGATTATTCATTTCATCATCGCTCATAGGCTCAGCAAAGCGCATGCTGATTGCATCGAAACGAGCGAGCTTGTCTTTCATATCAGCAACGCCCTGTTCAACTACCTCGCGCACTGATTTTTCCAGATCCAAATCGGGCTCTTGAGCCAGATAACCAATTCGGATTCCAGGCTGGGGCCTTGCTTCCCCTTCAAAATGGGTATCAACACCCGCCATAATTCGTAATAACGTAGACTTTCCTGAACCGTTTAAACCCAGGACCCCAATTTTTGCGCCCGGATAAAAACTTAAAGAAATGTCTTTTAAAATAAACCGTTGGTTTTCGACCACTTTACTCACCCGGTTCATGGTGAAAATATACTGAGCCATAAAAATACCTACTCCATAACTTAAACTAATTAAATACTACGACCAATCAAGTATTACCTTTCCAGACTGGCCTGAGGCCATAATCTGAAATGCATGTTGGTAATCCTCTACAGGAAAATGGTGCGTCATAACTGGCTCAATACTTAAACCACTTTGCAACATGGCAATCATCTTATACCAGGTTTCAAACATTTCACGACCATAAATACCTTTGATAACCAAACCTTTAAATATAACCTGATTCCAGTCAATTGAAGTCTCTTGTGGCGGGATCCCCAACATGGCAACATGACCACCATGGTTCATGGCTTTCATCATGTCATTTAGGGCCATGGGATTACCAGACATCTCCAGACCGACATCAAAACCTTCAGCCATGCCAAGCTCTGCAGCAACATCGCTTAATTTTTCATACTTAACATTAACCGCACGAGTAACACCCATTTTTTTGGCTAACTCCAGCCGCACATCATTTACATCTGTAATGACAACATGTCTTGCACCAATATGCCTGACAATTGCAGCTGCCATAATGCCAATGGGGCCTGCACCAGTAATTAATACATCCTCGCCCACTACATCAAAAGCAAGAGCACAATGAGTTGCATTACCAAAGGGATCAAAAATAGACGCCTGTTCTGCAGTAATATTATCAGGAATAACAATAACGTTTGAGGCTGGAAGCGCCAAAAACTCCGCAAAACACCCCGGACGATTAACCCCCACCCCTAAAGTATTACGGCATAAATGGCGTTTCCCAGCACGACAATTACGGCAAAAGCCACATGTTATATGCCCTTCCCCAGAAACTCTTTGGCCTATTTTCAAACCTTGCACTTCCGAACCCACTGCAACAATTTCCCCGAAAAATTCATGACCAACAGTCATTGGAACTGGAACAGTAGCTTGAGCCCATTCATCCCAGGAATAGATGTGAATGTCGGTACCGCAAATGGCCGTTTTTTTAATTTTTATCAGCACATCATTAACACCATACTCAGGCACGGGGACATCATGCATCCATATTCCTGGTTCTTTTTTTGCTTTAACCAATGATTTCATGTTTAACCTCAGAATAATATTCTATTACTGTGCGCCCCAGGGACGAAATATTTTTAAATAACCGCAAATTCTTGACCCACTAATTCAAATGCATGTAACGCTTTATCCAAATGTTCTACTTCAAGCGCAGCAGACATTTGCGTACGAATACGAGCAAGTCCTTTGGGTACCACAGGATAGGAAAAACCCACCACATAAATACCCAGCTCAAGCAATCGATTGGCAATCTTTCCTGCGAGGCTCGCATCTCCCAGCATTACTGGAATAATTGCATGCTCTCCAGGAATCAATTTAAACCCCAATCGGCTCATCCCTTCACGAAAATAGCGACTATTGAATTTCAATTTTTCAGCCAGAGCATTGCTTTGCATTAACTTGTCCAGAACGACACAAGAGGTTTGGGCAATAACAGGGGCAAGCGTATTAGAGAATAAATAAGGTCTTGATCGTTGGCGTAACCACTCAATTATAAAGCGATTGGCTGATGTATAACCACCAGAGGCACCTCCCAGAGCTTTACCTAAAGTACCGGTAATAATAGACACACGTTCGCTTACACCAAAGTGCTCAGGGGTTCCTCTACCGGTAGGTCCCATAAATCCTACTGCATGAGAATCATCAACCATCACCATCGCATCATATTTATCAGCAAGATCACAAATGGCAGGGAGATTGGCTAAAGTCCCATCCATAGAAAATACTCCATCCGTGGCAATTAAACGAAAACGAGCATTTTGAGCAGCAATTAATTGCTCTTCGAGCGACTTCATATCATTATTGGCATAACGATATCGCGCCGCCTTACATAATCTTACTCCGTCTATAATACTGGCATGATTGAGTGCATCGCTTATTACGGCGTCTTCTTCCCCAAGCAGGGTTTCAAATAAACCCGTATTCGCGTCAAAACAAGAGGAATATAATATAGTATCTTCTTTACCCAAAAAATGGCTTATTTTTTGTTCCAGTTTTTTATGAGGGGTCTGGGTACCACAGATAAATCGAACGGAGGCCATTCCGTAACCATACCTTGCCAATGCATGCTGGCCTTGCGCAATGAGATCCAGATCATTGGCAAGACCTAAATAATTATTCGCACACAAATTTATGACTTCTTTATCATTTACTGTAACAGCTGCTTGTTGCTGACTTGAAATGATGCGTTCTGATTTAAATAATCCTTCATTTTTGATTTTATCGAGTTCAGTTTGCAAAAAACTATTAAATCGATCAAGCACTGTTATCTCCTAGGGGTATAAATAAAGGCGCAAATAATAACAAATTTTAAACATTGTCACCATGTCATGAGGATAAGAAAATTATATTCATCAATTTTCGACTATTTATGTTTAGCACATAGCCTGATTTCTTGCTAAAATTGGTCCAAAGTTTTAACCTATCCAGATAAATAAACCGGTAGAGCAAATGAGCATTTACAGCGCACGTACTAATATGATCAAACAACAATTAAGAACAGGTGATGTTTTGAATGAGTCCATTCTGGATTTATATGACCTGATACCCCGTCCTGAGTTTGTTCCTGAACCATTCAAAGATTTTGCTTATTCAGACATGCAAATTCCTCTTAATCATGAACAAAGAATGCTCACTCCGTTAGAAGAAGGTAAAATTCTACAGGCCTTGGAACTAAAGGGTCATGAAACCGTGTTGGAAGTGGGTACGGGGAGCGGTTTTTTAACGGCAATGTTAAGTAAATTATGTAAAAAAGTAATTTCAATAGATTATTATGCTGACTTTACTCAAAGTGCCGCAGGCAAATTAAAAAAACACCACTGTGATAATGTCGA
Organism: Legionella sp.; assembly: GCA_030694525.1. Taxonomy (GTDB): domain Bacteria; phylum Pseudomonadota; class Gammaproteobacteria; order Legionellales; family Legionellaceae; genus Legionella. The sequence goes on from JAUXYG010000061.1 coordinate 3,762, forward strand.
ATTAATAACAGGTGATGCATGCCGTGGATGGTTGGAAAATGCCCCATACGATGTTATCGTGTTTACTGGTGCAATCGAACATGTGACTGAGACTCACAGGTTGCAGGTTTTACCTGGTGGACAAATGTTTGTTATTGAAGGTAAGTCTCCCGTTATGGCTGCTCGTTTATACAAACTGAGTCATGATAATGTGTGGACGGAATCATTACTCTTTGAAACAGATATCCCCTCCCTTATTGATCAGTTAAAACCAATAGAATTTGTATTCTAGGGAACGCTCGAATGAAAAAATCGCTGCTTTTTTGTATCTTGACTCTTGGTATTTTATCGCACGCCCATGCGACCGACCTAATGGATATATATAAGCAGGCATTGGAAAATGATAATATTTTTAAAAGAGCTTACGATACGTACATGTCCTCGACAGAATCCATTCCCCAGGCAAGGGCGGCTCTTTACCCGCAAATTGGGATTAACAGTCAAGCGGGGCGCAATTTTCAGGATGTTAGTGCGGGAGGATTGAGTACCAGCCAATATTATGGCAATAACATCTGGCAAGTGAGTGCATCACAAGCCGTGTTCAACTATCAGGCATGGGCACGAATACAACAAGCTAAAGCCTCGGTCAAAGCAGCTCAGGCTACATTTAATGATGCGGCACAGGATTTAATCATTCGCACCGCGCGAGCCTATTTTGAAGCACTTTTAGCAAGGGATACTTTAGATTTTGCTGAAGCCAAAAAAAGAGCTAACAAAAGACAGTACGATCAGGCAACTCAGCGATTTCAAGTAGGTCTAGACGCGATTACCTCCGTTTACGAAGCCAAGGCGGCCTATGATCAATCTATTGCTACAGTTATTTCAGCGCGCAATAATCAGATTAATAGAAATGAAGAGTTACGTCGGTTGACCAATCATGTCTATGAATCATTATCCCCATTTCGCGACAGTCGTATTCCCCTTGTTTCACCAGAACCAAATGATGTGAACCAATGGATTGATACCGGACTGAAACAAAATTATCGTTTATTTGCTGCTAAATACAATCTGGAAGTAGCGAAGGACAACGTAAAGGCGCTCTCTGCTGGAAACTGGCCTGTTTTCGCAATTCAAACGAATGCAACGCAAACCCATAACTCCACTGAAAGCACATCTTTTTTCGTTACAGCAAAGCAAACTCAGGCCAATGTGGCAATAGCGATGAATTTTCCAATATTCCAGGGTGGACTGGTACAATCACAAACCCGACAAGCCCAATATGATTATCTGGGATCAAGTGAACAGATGGAGCAAGTATATCGTGATGTAGTGGTTAACAGTCGAATTGCTTTTAATACCATTACTGATGGAATCAGTAAAGTTAAAGCAGACCGGCAAACGATTATTTCGCAACAAAACTCACTGGAAAGTACTGAAGCTCAATTTGAAGTTGGTACTCGAACCATGGTTGACGTCGTGAATGCACAACAACGTCTTTTTGAAGCACAGGAACAATTAGCCAGAGATCAATATAATCTGGTCAATTCAATTTTAAATTTAAAATATCTCGCCGGCACCTTAAATGTAAATGATTTAGAGCTGGTTAATTCTTGGTTAGCTACTACCCGGGTTAATGGATTCGCCCAGGTTGGTTCAGCTATGACCAAATAACATGATTCAGGTTGTATTATGTCGTCATCTTCCTCGTTAGTCGAAAAAAAATTATTACATTACACCGGTAAAGCCATTGCTGACTTTAATATGATTCAGCGTGGCGATCGGGTTATGGTTTGTTTGTCCGGCGGTAAAGACTCATTTACCATGCTGACAATCCTCAATCACCTGCGACGTCGCTCAGGCAATAAATTTGAGGTATTTGCTTTTACTCTGGATCAGGCACAACCCGGTTGGAATGATTCGATTTTACGTCAATGGCTCGCGGATCGAAGTATACCGCATGAAATATTGACTCGTGATACCTACAGTATTGTCAAAGAAAAGGTGCCTGAGGGTAAGACGTACTGTTCTTTATGTTCTCGTCTGCGTCGGGGAATCATTTATCGTTATGCCGAAGAAAATGGCTTTACTAAAATTGCCTTAGGCCATCATCGGGATGACATGATCCGCACATTGATGATGTCGATTCTATATAATGGAGACATTCGCTCCATGCCACCCAAGTTATTAAGCGATAACAAAAAGCATATTGTCATTCGTCCTATGTGTTATGTGCAGGAAAAGGATATTATTACTTTCGCTACAGAACAGTCGTTTCCCATTATTCCTTGTAATCTATGTGGTTCTCAAGAGAATTTAATGCGCAAAAAAGTCGCTCGTCTTATTGATGAACTCGCAAAAGATAATCCCAAGGTTCCCAGCAACATGCTTCATGCCTTGCAAAGCTTAAAACCAAGCCAATTGATGGATCAGAATATGTGGAATTTTAAAAATCTCGAGCATGAACTGGTTACTGAAAATCACACGCCTGAAGAAGTTATATTTTGTGCTGATGAATTTGAGACCATTGAAGAATAATTGATATCTAATTTCTGGGTGCGAAACTGGACATATATTTAGTACCCAGAAAAACTAACGAGAACCCTACACCGACTCCAAGCACCATCCAACTGGTAATCATTGATTTATCCATATTAAAATATGGAGCCATTATCATTAAAAAGCTCAGTAATAATCCTGATAATGCATATCCCGTTAATCTGCCTAATATACCCATTTGTTCTCTTAAGCCGAATAAGAAATCCCTGTTTATTTTAAAATCATTACGTTGGAAATACATCACATCAAGACTATTAGTTGATATTAGGGTATATAAAAAAATAAATAACCCTAATGCCAATAAGTAAAACAAGGACGTTCCCATTAAAATAAGGGAAAGAGCGACCCCAATTTGTCCCCATGTAATGGATGATAAAATTCCTTTAACCGAATCGTATGAAAGAGGGAAAAAAAATGCTGCAACAATTCCAGCATTTCCCAACAAACATAACAATCCCAGCATTGAAAGGCTATATGAGGAAAGCACCAGGGGAATAATTGAAGCGGCTAAAAAAGCAGAAAGAATATTACGTGTAAATAATAACCATAGTATCAATTTACTTTGATAATCTAAATAAAGTAACAATCGATATTGTTGCACTATATTAGGTGACGACTTATTTTCAGACGAACTTATAGGAGCCTTCGAAGAGCGCCTTGAGTTTTTAATCAGATATAAAGTTAACAAATAAATGCAATTTCCCAAGATATATCCTGCTAACAAACCATTAATTCCCCCATAAAGTAGAAAAAAAGCAGCCAACATCGGTGCCAGAACCCAAGAGAGATTATGCATTGTTTCATTTGCGGTGTTGGCTCTGATGAGATTCCGATTTTCAGAGATCAAATCATCAGTTAGTAGCTGATGGGTAACCTTGCTTAAATTATTTGCAGTTGATGCCAATGCTACATAGAGCAGAATCAGCCAAGGTGATCCTAACGCAGGAACAATCATTATGAATAAAGCCATTGTAAGTGATGCGGTTATTAGTTCCAACAACCAGTTTAACCTAAAAGTAACACCAACATACTGTACCAGGCTTTTAAAAAAACCCAGGAAAACAAGTGATGGGAACACACTCCAAAAAAATACTAATGAAACATAAACCGGATTTTTAGTTTTTTCATAGAGAATGATACTCAGAGCTAAAATTACCAGTCGATTGAAAAAAACAGAGATAAAACGACCAGTAAACAAAATATAAAAAGGATACATTGACTCTAGTTTACTTTGATTATGAGACATCAGGAACCCGCCGCCTTAAGGTATGAAACAATTCAGCATAGGTGAAATTTGATTCATATCCTCGTGTTTTGGCTAAAGCCCTCACACTTTGCAAACTTAAGGAATTATTATTTCCACGCATTTGAGATTTATAACATGATAAAGCTGAGATTTTAATATCGATATATTGGGATATATCAATGTAAATACCACCATTTGCGGGATCGGCACAAGAACCATTTCCCCATTTTTGCAATGGATATTCATAGGCGGCTATTAAATTAGGTTGACGTATTGCGGCCGTAGGCCTGGTTGCCGCAATACAGATTTCATGTGTCCATAAATGATCCTGATGGAATGAGGGTAAAGGGATCAATACTTCATCTGGGCCGTATTCCCGAATCACATTATCTAAGATCCGAATTCCGTGCGCTCGCGGCAGTAAGTCAAGCAGGGTATCTTTTCCGGGAAACCCAATACCGTATATTTTAGCACCTAGAATTTCCAGGGATGCTTTCGTTTCCTCCAAACGCTCTTCTGAAGTGACAATGCGCTCCAAATGTGAAAAATACACATCTCCAGAACTGACAATCCAGACGAATACTTCATTCCCCTCATATACAGAGCGGGCTATATATCCACCACAACCTAATTCGGCATCATCACAATGAGGGCTAACAATCAAAATTTTTTTCATGGCGCCACCTATTCTTTTAATTGTTTTTGAATATCCTTAACAATTTTAAATAACTCAGGAATTTTGTGGGTATAAAATAAGATTTTTTTAGCTTCCTTCATTTCTCGAGCTGGAGCACCCCAAAGTGCGGAATGAGCCGGGAAGCTTTTAGATAATTGGGCTCCTGCATAAACAGTGCTGTAAGCCCCTAGAGTTATATTATCAACAAACCCGGCACCTCCCCACAGAATACAATGGTCTCCGATAGTCACAGATCCAGATATTGCAACGCGTCCTGCGATCATGCAATGCGCACCAATCTGGCAATTGTGTGCAATATGCACCTGGTTGTCTATTTTAGTTCCGTTGCCAATACGCGTTTCATTAAGAAAACTCCGGTCAATAGTAGTATTTGCACCAATTTCCACCTCATCTTCAATTACTACGCGACCAACCTGTGGTATGCGAACCAAAACCCCATCTATATCTTGATACTTAAATCCCGCGCTACCAATTACCACACCAGGACTAATACGAACTCTGCTGCCTATAAAAGTATCCTTTTTAAGAACTACCTGACTATCAATCTCTGTATCATTCCCAACCCAAACGTTCGACTCAATAGTTGAATTAGCTCCAATAGTTACCTTCGAGCCAATAGTTACATGATCACCTATAGCGACATGAGCAGCAATTTGAACGTCTGGAGCAATGGTACACCCCTCACCAATCACAACGGTGGGATGAATTCCAACCGCCCTGTTTTCCCCTTGCTCATAAAATTTGTTTAATAGATCAGCCATAGCGCCCCAGACATTTTCAACAACGATGCATCTTTGCATAGGAGAAAGAATTTGAGTGTTATGGGTTTCTTGATCAATAACAAAAACATATGCCTTACATCCAGTAGCTAAAGGAGCATATTTCGCTTCTGCGATAAAGGTTAGTTGATCCGGCTGGGCATAGGCCAACGTATTTACTCCACTAATTTCCTGAGTAAGTTGACAATGTTCTGATATGTGGATTGGTTTTAAATAATGAGCCAGATTTTTAAGTGCGATTGGCTTTTTAAATTGATTAAAGTACATGCCCACCATCCTAGTGTTTGTATTTTTACCATTATGGGCAATTATAGACCATTCAAGCCAGGATAGTCGTTTGAGCCAATTTTTTTATTAAATCCTTACACAGAATCTGGTATACGTTTAAGTGATCCTCACAGTGAACGTTTGAAGTTTTAAATCAAATAAATCAGTATTCATTAATTTGTAAAAAATTTCCTTGATTAACTTAAACTCTTCAAAATATACTGCCCAGTCCAGAACCATGAGATTTCAATCTAATGTCAGGAACCAAAGATCATTAATTTGTTAATTTATTAGAGTTTTTGACAATTTAGATTCCGACTTACCACGACTTAATCGTGGCATCCAGTTCGGCTTAGTGACCATTATGTTCACTAATGTTACTGCATCTCTGGGGTCTGCGAACAAGTGGCGGGCATTAGGAATCAAAACTCATACCATATTAATATGGTCCAAGTGAATCAATAATACAGGAACTTACGGATGAATCGAATAAAAACAAATAATCTACGTACCTTTCGTGTATATACAAAGCGGTATTTAAAATTTGACTTTGTAGCCGCTATAGTCGTTTTTCTGGTTGCTATTCCATTATGTTTAGGCATCGCGTTAGCATCAGGGGCTCCCTTTTTCTCAGGAATTATCAGTGGGGTTATCGGAGGGATTGTTGTAGGGGCATTAAGTGGTTCACAAGTCAGTGTCAGCGGCCCCGCGGCAGGCATGGCAGCTGTAGTTGTAACGGCCATAACGCAACTTGGTGATTTTAATATTTTTTTAGTAGCACTGGTATTAGCCGGTGTCGTTCAGATTATAATTGGCCTTTTTAAAGCCGGGTTTGTTGCAGATTATGTCCCTTCAAATGTGGTACAAGGACTGCTGTGTGCTATTGGTATTTTGTTAATAATCAAACAATTGCCACTAGCTTTTACTCTATCCGCTGATTTTAATGAATTAAAGGCTCATTTATTGGAAACAACCGAGGGCTTTACTTTAAGTCCCTTGCTGGCAATAACCAACCACATCAATTCTGGGGCCATGCTCATCACTTTCTTATCCTTAGGGCTTTTAATCTTTTTTGATAAAACCAGTAATAAAGTTTTGAAAGAAATTCCTGGCCCCATAATTGTTGTGGTCCTTGGAGTACTGCTTAATGAGCTGTTCATATGGACTGATTCAGTCCTGGTCCAAAACTCACCTCAGCTGGTAAATATACCAGAGACTAATGGTATCAAAGATTTCTTAAGCCAACTGGAATATCCTGCCTGGGGCTCATTAACCAACCCAAAAGTTTATTTGTATGGATTCATAATTTGTATCGTGGCCTCACTGGAAACCTTGCTAAATCTTAAAGCTGGAGAACGACTGGATAGCTTAAGACGAAGAAGCTCAACCAATCAGGAGCTGGTGGCGCAAGGTGTGGGGAACATGGCCGCAGGTCTCGTGGGCGGGATACCGATTACCTCCGTCATTGTCAGAACATCAATTAATATTCAGGCGGGCTCCAAGACTAAAGCTTCAGCTATTTTACATGGATTCTTTATTCTGATTGCGGTCATGATGCTCCCAGGAACCTTGAATAAAATTCCATTATCCTCATTAGCTGCAATTCTCATATATACCGGTTATAAATTAAACAAACCCTCTATTTACAAGAATATTTACGCACAAGGAAGCGATCGTTTTATTCCCTTTATTGTGACCGTCATTAGTATCATTGTCTTTAATTTACTGGCGGGAATTTTAATTGGTCTTACTATAAGCCTGTTTTATATCTTAAAATCAAACAGCCAGGCACGCATTGACATTATTAAAGAAATTTATCCAAATGGTGTAATAAGCCGTATGATTCTGCCACAGCAGATTACATTTCTTAATAAAGCGGCTTTAATAGCCGAGCTCGATTCAATACCAAGATATGCACAGCTCATTATTGATGCACGTTACACGCAATATATTGATAAGGAAATATTGGAATTATTAAACGAATTTAAAGACGAACAGGCACCGTCAAAACAAATCGCCATGAATTTAACTGGCTTTAAAGACAGCTATAAGATTCATAATTACATCGATTTTATAAATGTTACTACCTACGATGTACAGGCCAACCTTTCTCCAGCGCAAGTGCTTAACGTATTAAACGAAGGCAATCAGCGTTTCTTGCACGATACCAGGATTCATCGTTCCAATCGGATTGACATCAAACATACGGCCAAGATGCAACATCCCATTGCCGTAGTATTGGGTTGTATTGACTCTCGCGTGCCTGTTGAAACTATTTTTGATATGAGTTTTGGGGATATGTTCTGTGTTCGCGTTGCTGGAAGCGTGGTCAATAATGATATCCTCGCCAGTATCGAGTATGCGTGTAATGTGGTCAAAGCCAAGCTTATAGTAATTCTGGGACATACACGCTGTGGCGCAATTCAAGCTGCCTGTGATGGCATTGAAAAAGGCCACATCACGGAGTTACTTAATAAAATTAAACCGGCCATAGAGGCAGAAACCGAGACTAAAACGAATCGCACAGGCCAAAATACTACTTTTGTGACTCATGTTACTCAGTTAAATGTGGCACATACTGTGCACAATATTTATCATGAAAGTGAGATTTTACATCGAATGATCGATGATGATGAAATTGCAATTGTGGGCGCACTGTATGATGTAAATAGTGGCAGAGTAGTTTATAAAAACTACGAACAGGAATTAATTGACTTTGGTGGTGAAAGCAATAGCGTTCTAGCGCAAAAAGTAGCCCATGTTTTACAAGAAGCGAAATTAATTTAATCCAGTTCACGCTGTTACCTGAAAAGGGAGCAGCGTAATTTATTAGACATAATAGATTCAAACCCAACCTTCGATTTATAATAAATCAGAATTCTATTTACACTCTAATAAAAAGCAGCGTACTCTATTAAGCAAATCAATTACCCGTATTATAAATCTCGTGAACATAAGGATTGTGTGTTTTTTAACTTTTATCATATCGTTTAGCACGACTATTAAGCTTTATGCTGATGACATCCCGGGTTGCACCGGTCCGAACGAAAATTTAATTGCCCTGATTGACAGACCCTCTGTAGCCTTCAGCCCCTGCACCACTCCTTATAAAACGGTTATTGTTGAATCAGGATATGATTATTATCAATACATCCCCACCGGATTTGCCCATTATCTTCCGCAGATGGAGATTCGAATTGGTTTACCCAAAAATACCGAGTTCTCTATATTCCCTCCAAGCTATTTGCGCCAGTTCGATGAGAGTGCTGTGGGTTTTGGTGTGAGTGGCGTGGGCTTAAAACACCTCGCTTATTACGACGAGCATCATCTGTTCACTATCCAGGGCTATATTATTCCACCCTCTGGCGGTAGAAATTTTGGTACACGCAGCACCAACTTTTTATTAAATGGAATATATAATTATAATTTTGATTCAGGTATTGGTATTTCAACTACTTTTGGACTCGTGTCGCAATCAGAACCTCCGGTCAATGGTAATGAAACTTATTATAGTGTTGATCCAATTGCCTTAATCAGCTTTCCTGTTACTAAGAAATTAAACACTTATCTTGAATTTTATTCCCAAAGCGCTACTGCATATAATGAGGGTTGGGGTGTGAGTTATGATATTGGCGTGGTTTTATTAGCAGCGCAAAATGTAACCCTTGATGTAGTATATGGACATAGCCTTTCGGGCGCACTGTATGGGGTTCATCGCTATTTTGGTGGGGGAATGGTTATTCATTTTACATAATCCATAAATACAAATACATCCTATACAACCCTGTCGCAAAATACCTGGTGATGAGTATATAATACCTCCCCTCTTAACACGATTTCCAGGAGCAGCAATGCGTGCGTCCCAATGGTTTTTAGCAACCAAAAAAGAAACCCCCAATGATGCTGAATTAGCGTCTCATCAACTGATGCTTCGCGCGTGCATGATTCGTAAATTAGGTTCAGGTTTATACACCTGGATGCCTTTAGGTCTTAGAGTACTTCGTAAAGTGGAGAATATTGTTCGCGAGGAAATGAACAGAGCTCAAGCCATGGAAGTTCTTATGCCTGCCATTCAACCCGCCGAATTATGGCATGAAACAGGCCGATGGGATACTTTCGGTGGTCAGTTATTAACGATGAAAGACAGTAATGACCGTGAGTATTGCTACGGCCCCACTCATGAGGAAGTAATTACTGACATTATGCGGCAGGAGTTGCAATCATACAAACAACTCCCGGTAAATTTTTATCAAATACAGACCAAGTTCCGTGACGAAATCAGACCACGCTTTGGTGTGATGAGAGCACGCGAGTTTTTGATGAAGGATGCATATTCATTTCATTTGAATCAGGACAGTTTACAGGCGACCTATCAAATAATGTTTGACACTTATTGTCGCATTTTTGATCGAATGGGGCTTAAATATCGCGCCGTTGAAGCAGACAGTGGAGCGATTGGTGGATCCGCATCGCATGAATTTCAGGTATTAGCCGACTCAGGGGAAGACCTTATTTTTTACAGTGATAGTAGTAATTATGCTGCCAACATAGAACAAGCAACCTGTATCAATCCTGCTAAATCTGTAAATCGCGTTGATGAACCCCTGAAATCAGTAGATACTCCAGAACAAAAAACAATAGCCGATGTGGCTCAATTTCTTAATTGTGAAACCAATAAACTGGTTAAAACATTAATTGTTAAAGGTACTGAGCACCCTATGATTGCCTTGGTTATTAAAGGGGACGATGAGCTCAATGAGATTAAAGCAAGCAAACATCCTTTAGTCCATTCCCCTTTGACTTTTATTGATGAGGCCCATATCCATAAAACATTAAAAGCACCTGTCGGTTCTCTGGGTCCAGTCAATCTAGATATACCCGTACTAATTGATCACCATGCTTTAGCTATGGATACATTTATTTGTGGCGCTAACCAAATCGATAAACACTATATTCAGGCAGTATGGGAGCGGGATGTTCCCTCTTATGAAGTATTTGATTTGCGCAATGTTAAAGAAGGGGACTTAAGCCCCGATGGCAAAGGAACTCTTAAATCGTGCCGAGGTATTGAAGTGGGTCATGTATTCCAGTTAGGTGATAAATATGCCAAAGCAATGAATGCATCGGTGATTAATGAGCAAGGCCAATTACAAACCATGTTAATGGGGTGTTATGGTATTGGAGTCAGCCGTATTGTGGCTGCAGCAATCGAGCAGCATCATGATGAATTGGGAATTATCTGGCCGCAATCAATCGCACCATTTGAGCTGGTTATAATCCCAATTAATGGACATAAGTCGGAAGAGGTAAGTAATAAAGCCAAGGTGCTTTATGAGGAATTCACTGCTTTAGGCGTTGATGTACTCCTCGACGATCGAAACGAGAGGCCGGGGGTATTATTTGCGGACTCCGAACTCATTGGCATACCACATCGTCTCGTCGTAAGCGACAGAAATCTCGACCAGCAATGTGTGGAGTACAAAGCAAGAACAGCGAAAGACTCACAGCAAGTTTCTTTAGATGATCTGAATTGTTTCATCAAAGAAAAACTAAACATTATTTAATAAAAAAATTACGACCAGGTGATTGAAATTATTTACTTTGGTCGTAATCATTTCCTCTTTATTTTATAATGTTTTATCAAAAAAAAAGATTTATTATGGAATATATTGGTTGATAACCGATGCCATGTTACTGTGGCTATTTTGAGGTAATTAATGCCTATAATTGTTTATTGGCATCTGATTAAGGAACTATATGGTATTACATTACTCACAATTGCAAAAAAACATTATTCAGGATTTAAATGTCAAACCTCATTTTAATGCAGAGCAGGAAATCAATGCCCGAATTCAATTTTTAAAAAGTCAGTTACGCGCGACTGAACTTAAGAGTTTCATCCTGGGAATAAGTGGCGGTATAGACTCGTCAGTGACCGGACGTCTTGCCCAATTAGCGGTAGAACAGTTAAGGGAGGAACATTATCCCGCTCATTTTATTGCAGTGAGACTACCTTATGGAAAACAACATGATGAGGAAGATGCAGCGGACGCCATCAAATTTATCAATCCTGACCTTATCCTTTCAATAAACATTAAACCGGCCTGCGATGAAACACTGCGCTCAATTAAAGAAAGTGGCTATGAATTTTTATCGGAGGCCAAGGAAGATTTTATCTTGGGTAACATAAAAGCACGTCAACGAATGATTGTGCAGTATGCCCTTGCCAATGCGCACGAGGGTTTGGTGATAGGTACTGATCATGCAGCGGAAGCACTTATGGGCTTCTTTACCAAATTTGGCGACGGAGCTTGTGATCTTACGCCATTGACGGGATTAAATAAAAGAAGAATTAGAGCAATTGCCGCAGTACTCAAAGCTCCAGAACATTTAATCAATAAAAAACCTACAGCCGACCTGGAAAATCTAAGCCCATTAAAGGCCGATGAAGATGTATTTGGGGTCACTTATCACCACATTGATGATTTTCTGGAAGGTAAAGAAGTACCTGAGTATGTTTACGAAAACGTAACTAAGGCCTATACTAAAACGCATCATAAACGCAATTTACCCAAACAACATACTGAATAACACGCGATGAAAAGGATTTCATGTTAAAGGAATTAATCCAATACTTAAATGATAACAAACTGGTCCTCTCCACAGCAGAGTCATGCACTGCTGGCGATATTATGGCGTCCCTCTCCAAAGAGGGTAACTGTGGTGAATGTTTGTTTATTGGTTATGTTGTTTATCATACCAAGGCAAAAGAAAAAGAGCTGGGAGTTAATCCTTTAACCATTAAAAAATATGGTCTAACCAGTGAAGAAGTCGCCCGGGAAATGATTATTGGTACATTTCAACACGCGGAGACTAACACAGCCATTGCGACGACTGGCATCATTGGTGAAGAAGCAATGGACGGCATACCACCGGGCACAGTTTGTTTTGCATGGGGGTTTCGACTTGAAAAAGATCTTTATGTATTTAGTGAAACAAAAAAATTTCAGGGCGACACCAAGGACATGTCAAAAAAAGCAGTACTATACGCATTATCTCGGTTAAAAGAGTACCATCAATATTTAAATAAGCGCAACAGCGACTATTTAAATAATTTATTTATCTACTCAGTAAAATAATTGATTTCATTTCATTGCTGATTAAAGCCTGAGTGGAACTTAAAAAGGTCATCTTCAAATTATTCATGAATTTATGGAGTAGATATGATTGCTGATAAGGATATCTCAATTGTGGTGCAAGGACCTATTTTAAAAGATTCAAAATATAATATTACAAAAGAAATAACTAAAATAGTATGTTATCGGGTAAAGGAGCTTTTTCCAGATTGTGAATTAATACTGTCCACTTGGGCCGGTGAATCAGTGGATGGGATCCCATATGATAAAGTGATTTTCAATGAAGATCCTCAAGCGACATGGTTTGATTACTACAATCACAATACGTTAAATAATTGCAATCGACTGATCGTATCTACTCTCGCCGGAATTAAATCTGCTACGCGTAAATATGTTTTTAAACTGCGATCCGATTTATTTATAGGTTCTAAAAATTTTTTAAATTATTTTGATAAATATCCTGATTACAACTCCGAATGTAAATTTGTGCGCAGTCGCATTATTGCTTTTAGCATGTGGAGTATTCAAGGCCATAAAACCTCTTTGTTTACCATGCCCAAGCCTTTTCATATAAGCGACTGGGCTTATTTCGGTTTTAAAGAGGACTTATTAGAGCTTTATTCGGTACCCCTTATTCATGAGCCAGAATTTTCTCAATGGTTTTTAACCCGTTGCAAACCCTTTTTCGACGTAGCCCCTAATGTATTATGGAAAATGCCTCCTGAGCAGCATATTATTACTTCATTTTTCAAAAAATTTACTACAATAAATTTGGAGCATACAGCAGACGATAGTCATGGAAATATGGAGCTCTCTGCAAAACTCATTATGAATAATTTTATTGTTTTAGATCAAACCCAATTTTCTTTAATCTCATTAAAACATTTTTGTTTTCAATTTACACGACAGAATCATGAGTGGTTTATTTATCATCATACCTGGTTAAACAATTACTTAAGGTTTATTGACACTCCGGCAACTTTCAGACACCACCTAAACAAGATCGGTATAAGATTAAGAAATTTCAGCGTTTTATCTTTATATACCATTCTGCGAATGATAAATAAAAAGCAATATATTGATCGGCACCTGGTGAAATTAATTAAAAAATGGATTTCAAAAAATAATTTAAATTACCTCAACTCAAATCAAAAAAATAATGAGAATAAATCAAGAATAGATGATTAAGTTATCAGATCACAACGATTATTTGTGACTTTATAACTTAAATAGGTTTGACAAAATTGTCACATTAATCTAATATTTTATAAAGGTATTTTTTATAAGGAGATTTAGAAATGAACGCAATCGATTTTTTAATAAATGAGCATAACAAAGTAAGAACTTTATTTGCTGACATCAATGATTCAAGTCATAAACTTGAAACAAAAAAGAAAATATTCGATACCATACAAGATGAATTAATTCGGCATGAAGAGATGGAACAATCCGTTTGGTATCCTCAATTAAAATCAGATAAACGTTTATACGACACAGTGAAACACCTCATTTCAGAAGAAAAAGATGCTAAAAAATTAATGGAACGTTTGAGTAAAATAAAACAGTCCGAAGAGTGGGAAAATGAAGTAAAAAAACTACAAGAAGATGTGGAGCATCATGCCCGGGAAGAAGAGAAAGAATTGTTCCCCGCTGTTTCTAAAATAATGGAAGAAGCAGAACTGTTACGCATTGGTAAAGAGATGAGAGTTTTTAAAAACACCTATCAATAATAGCGAAGTCATCATCCGCTGGATGATGACTTTACATACAACATTTAATTCTCAAGAAATAATAAACCGATTCAGCCTGTCAAAATTAGTGCTCGAGGAGAGTGTTGTTCTAATACCAGACTAAATGCCATCAAGTTTAAATTCTTTAGAATACTTCTTTCTTACAACTCCAGTTAAGTACATTAGCTCTTAAGTGGGGTGTCAAAATCTATTAGATCACGTCATGAAATGGCTATAATCGCAAAAGAATTAAATAATTCTATTGAATGATACTGACAAAAACTGTCATGAGTCTGTTTTATATTCTCCAACGAATTTAACGAAATAAAAAACAGGAGAAATCATGACATTCGATCCCAATTTAGTTCTATTTTATGTGAACAATATAGAAAAAAGTACTCATTTTTACTCAGAATTGCTCAATGCTCAGCCTATTCACACTCAACCTGATTACACCATGTATCTATTAAAATCCGGTTTGCGATTGGGATTATGGTCTAAAAATTCTGCCTTACCTATACCAGCCACATTGGGGGGTGGTAGCGAACTCGCTATTGTGGTTCCTGATGAGCAAACCGTTGATGAGCTTTTTAGAAATTATCAAACTAAGAATTTTAACATGATACAAGAACCAACACCGATGGATTTTGGTTACACGTTTGTAACTTGCGACCCAGATGGTCATCGAATTCGCTTTTTTTCACAGACCTGATGCTGAACCTAAACAGGCTGGCTCTCGCCTGCCTGTTAACCTACGGATTGGAGTGGAAGGAGACTTTATGAAAGTTTGTCACGGTATTAACTAACAGTACATATTACCGTTCTAATCCAAGTATTGATTTAATGATGGTCCAGCTTTGATTGTTTTTCCAATTCAGGTTCCGGTATATATCCCGATCTCCTTAATAGGCATAGTAGATCATGAGCTTTTTTATAGCTTGTAAAGAAGTTTAGGAAGGCTGATAAAAATTTTATTAATCACACTAATTATTATTAACGCATTAACCATCCACTTCCCTCTTTAGATTTTAATGAAAAAAATTAATTTGGTTAAACGTTGTAATTTAACATTACCTTAAGATTAAGCATGTAATATATACACTTTGGTGTTAATAGGAGCGAATATGGGTAGATTATTAAATAAACTTCTTACATATGATGAGTTAAACACATTACTACTTTCGGGTGAGTCAATAACTCAGAATGATAATGGGTTCAATGCATTACATGCCACTACTTTAGTTACAGTGGACATCAAACCGAAAATGAAGCTCCTAGTCGAGAAAGGTGTTGATGTTAATGCAAAAGACCGGAGAACGCCTCATCAAAATACCCCTTTACATATTTTGATTGCTAATGAAGATCAAGAAGGTGCATTATATTTATTGCAGATTGCTGGAGAGAAAATTAAATACTCTATAACCGATAGTGAGGGAAAAACACCTCTTATTATCGCTGCAAAAATTAATTCAACTGAAGTTGCAGGAGAAATTATCCGGCAAATGAAGGATGATTTATCCGCATTAAATGCCCAAGATAATCAGGGAATGACCTCGTTACATTATGCATGTCTCTATGGAAATGAAGAACTTGCTCACTTACTTTTAGGTAAAGGGGCTTCAGTACATTTAAAAAACTCCGAGGGGCGAACCCCTATTGATTGCTTGGGTGCTGATAGCAGAAAAATCAAACAAGCACTGGAATCTATTTCTATAGATCCTGACCGCGATGAAAAATCAACACAGAATAATTTTATTGATAATCTGTCTCAGCCGATAATCGAATATAATGAATTGGCAAGAACTGCTAATCCGATTAAATTAACCGCAAAAAAAGATAATATTCCCGTATTGTTGAGGGCATTAAATGGCGTTTGTCTCAATTCTTTAGGTTTATTTAATAAACAAATCATTCCAATGAAAGAAAATGAAAAAAATCAAATACGATCTAAAATATATACTTTTACAGGGGTATCAATTCTTGATAAATTAACGCAACAATCAGCTTTATTAAGGACCAATTTATTAAATGAAGGGTATTTTTCTGCCTGGCTTTTACGTAATGAAGCTTCTAATGGTAATGAAAAAATCGTTACCTCATTAATCCGTAACAACCCTCAGGGAGTGGATGAGATGGGGCTCCCATCCAAGCGTACAGCTCTTCATCAAGCGGCTATTAAGGGGCATCAATCGGTATGTAAGCTATTAATGGATGCGGGGGCTGATTTGAATTTGACTGATAAAGATGGGAATACAGCATTACATCTGGCAATTAATAATAAACATTTTGATTTGGCGAGGTCTCTAATAAGTCATGGAGCCGATATTACTATTAAAAACAAAAGTGATGATAACATACTCAGTTTATTGACTCGATTCGGCGAAAACCAACTGAAACAGGAGTTTATTCAACTCTTCGAGAGTACCTCCATGAAGCAAACAGAGGATTTAGTGAGTAATTTTTCTTTATAAGTATATTTAATAGTCAAGCTTAATCTGGCCACATTTTAGTTCAATTTCAGGTTAAGCTTAGCCAAATAAATTTAACTCACATTTATATTTGTTCTGCACTAAACGCTTGATAAGAACCTGCCATTAAATGCTCTAATTTATTGGCAAGCTCCTTAATGTATGGTTTCGCAAATTGTTCTTGATGCTTTTCCTGGCTTTCCCATATCTCATATAAAATAAATTGTGAAGTATTCACTTTGTTTTTATGTAGGCGATATTCTAAGCAGGCGGTTTCAGAGCGACTTGGTTGCACAATCGCTTGTAAAGCGGATTCAAGTTCGTTTTCTTTACCTTGTTTTGCTTCGAGAACAACAATTACAGTATGTGGTTTAGGCATCAATTCTCCATTTAAACTATATATCAAATTACTTTTCCGTTTCATTTCTTGCTTTGGATTGTCACTCAATTGGGATACTTTTTCCAGCTTTAACAACTGTACCGTGTTATCTCGGCGATTAGGATAGCCGGTACCCCTGTATCTTTTCTATATTTATAAGTGACTTTAAATGCATCTACTGATCTCAATGAATCAGTAGGTTCTTTTGCTTTTCCTTATCGCTGAGTTCTAATAAAAGGGTAAGCCCATTTGTGATATAAGATTTTCACTTCATAAATCCTGTAACATCTTTAATTTTATCCAAACAAAATTGCTTCTCAACTGATGAGTTCAGATGCTAGTTACTGAAAATGCGTTGCCGTAAAAAAACATATTGACCATGATCTTGCTAATACAATAGTTCACTTTGATATTGTTATTGTTTTGAAAAGATGCCTAAATTAAATTCCTCTAACTGATTTGGTTGAGCATTATTCTTATTTCTACTTGTAAAAAACGGATTTTTCTATTTTGCCTAAATGGTAAATTCACTACAGGATTTGCCGCGGGTGGGGATTCTGGTAAATCCATACTATTTCAATTCAGGTACTAATTTTCGCTGGGGATTAATCAAAGGTTTTGCTTTTCTTTTACCTGAGTTCTGAGCGTTAGGAGAACTTTTTGCGTTTTGATTATCTCTCCGTTTTTTTAAGGTCTGTTACGTAATGCATTCAACAGTCACCATCTGGTTGTTGTTATCGGAAAAGGTGAGTGTCTTCAAGAGGCATTTACTATTATAGGTGGGTTTATAACTCGCCAGTCGGGTTTCCCAGTCTTCTGGAAATGAGCCATGATATATGGTATTGCTGCCCTTAGGGCAGCCCCATAAAGTAGCACGCTCGTTGAATGTCGCTTTAGCAATGCACTCCACCGTTACCGTCTGCCCGTTACTACTTAGAAAAGTCAGTGTCTCCAGACCTTTTTTATTGTAAGTGGCATTATACTTTTCTAGCTTGTTCTCCCAGTCCTCTGGAAATGATCCTTGATATACGGTGGCGCTCCCCTCGGGATAGACCCACACCGCATCACGTTCTGAGGAATCCTGTCATTTAATTGAGCAGTTTTTTTATTTTAACGATTGTGGAAAAAGAAGTTGAAGTGCATACAGATTCATGATCAAATTTGTTTACGAAGACAAAACCCGACCAGGAGTTGTATGCACAAGCAGTTATTTTGCCAGAATTTATTGGACAATGCATAAAAGAATTCGATTCACGCGAAGAGAAAACAATGTCTGGTTCGCTTTTAAGTGACTTAATGGATTACGATACCACGTTATCTGTTACTGAGATTGGTAAGAAATTATCATCAAAAGCAACAGTCAAAAGTAAGATATACGCGGCTCAAACCTTCGTGAATAATTTCAAATTGGAACGAGATATTCTTAGTATTTATAAGAACTTAGGTCTTTTTTTTGGACTCATGCAAAAGAGATTGTTGTTTTAGTTGATTGGACTGGAGCGTGCAGCGCAGGGTATCCTGTTCTGGAGGCCAGTATTGCAGCCCCTGGTTGGTTCGATTTGATGATTCAAAAAACCCCAATATCTCATATCTCCTTATTTAAAATATTGCCAAGGTAGCTTAACAAAATAATGAATACGTATATAGAAGTACAATATTTTGGGTTGAAAATGTTTCTCTCAATCAGTTACTTATATAAATAAATCATCTCTTGTGTTAAAATTATGAGCATTTACATAGTGATAATTAGGATTCAGCATGGTTAATTCGTTTCATTTAGATGGAGTAAAAGCTTTTAATGAACATCATTATGAAATAGCTAAAGATTCTTTTCTTCAAGCAGTTGATAAAAATCCAGAATTAGCAGAAAGCTATTTTTATTTAGGGAAGTGTTACTTTTTTTGTAATGAAATGCAACTGGCTATTTCTTCTTTAAATAAATTTATTGAATTAAAACAAAATACTTCAGATGAAATAGCTAATGCTTATTATGCATTCGATTTATTAGGTCAGTGTTATGAAGCAGAAAATAATGATGCTGCTGCACTAAAATGTTACGAGACAGCAACCGAGATCAATCCAGCGGGTGCTTCTGCCTGGCACAGTATAGGCTTACTTTATATAAAATTTGCTCTGCATGATCTAGAAACCGATCTGGAACAAAGCAATCATTTTTTTAAAGAAGCGAAAACTTTTCTCCAAAAGGCTTTGGAAATATGTAGTGATCACCCTGTGTTTTTACAAAGTATAGCCAGTTGGTATGAACAATATATTGAAGTTCTTAAACGAACTTTTGAAGATGAGAATGCTATTCAAAAAAAAATAGCTATCAATTTTAGTGATGCGATACAATACTACCGAAAAGCATTGTCCGGATGTCATGAACAAGACTTAGCATTAAGAAATATTATTTTATCTAACCTTACAGAATGTTTAGCGCAATATGGCCATCATTGGTATAAGAATAATGATTATAAAAAAGCACAAGCAACTTATTTAGAAGCGCTTCATCTTGATCCAGAACACCTTATTGTTATTAATCAAATAGGGATGTCTTTTTTTAAACAGGATTGTTTCTTTGAAGCAAGACAGTACTTTTATTGCATCTTGGAAAAAACAGAAGATAAACAAGAAATTGCTGACGCATGGTTAAATATTGCTTGTACTCATCGGTTAGAGAAAGAATGGAATAAAGCTGGAGAAGCACTTAACAAAGCGAAGCTACTCGCCCCTGAAGACTCCTTTATTACCGAAGAGGAAATGAAGTTAAATGAGTCAAAATTGGCAACTCTTCTTATATCTGCCCCTCAAACATTATTTGGAAACTCAAATACAGAGCCCCACGATACTGGAAATAAAATTGTTGAAAAATCGATCTTTCAACCGAACTAAAATTTTCTGAAGCATGTTAAGCTCAATCTGCGGAATGACTTAAACAAGCTCGATTTAAGCGAACATCCTGAAGGAGATTTAGCGAATATACGTCATTTTATCAATGCAAAACTCGATGAATTTTTAATTGATTTACGGGATGATTCACTACTTAGCGTATATTCTCTTCCAGTAAATACAGAATCTGCTCCGCAGCATAAAATGAAGAAATAATGATTTCTGATAAATGCATATTTTTTTAAATTCTATTCTTCATGTAATTTGAAGCAGTATTAGAACGAACCTGCTCACCATCAATATCCAGCTGCTCAGTAATTTCATCTCGAATCTGATAAATAGTGGCTTATCCAATCGTATCGAACTGAACAAATGCCATCCTGTTAAAATGCTTACAAAAAGGTTGGCACATGCTCATCAAAATGGCTGTAAATAATGCTACTCAACAATAGTCAATAATCCCATGATGAGTGAAGTAAAAAAGGAGATTGGTCTCCCTATGCTAGAGACAATTAGGTGCTGAGATCATTTCTGAGTGAAATCAAATAAATCCTTATAAGTTTGGAAATTCATGGCATCTTCTTCTGTTACTTCCAAATTATAATCTTCACTTAATATCGCCAGTAATTCCACAATCTTTAATGAATCCAAGTGCAAATCCTCAATTAATGCGGTGTCATCCTGAATTTCACTTTCTTTGGCACCTGATAATTTACTGATGATTTTTTTTAATTCACTATCAATAATTTTCATAAAACCCCTTAATTCTCTTGTGAAGATAAATTCCAGGCACCTAAAGAGCATAACCCCAGAATAAGTAAAATAACTGCCAACGTAAACTGACCATAGCCCTGAATCAATGAAATAATACCACACATTAATCCTGCACTTAAATCTTGTAAACTGGCATACAGAGCCCCTACCGTGCCCGCTATTTGGGGAAAGGGATTAAAAGCACCCGCAAATGCATTTATAAATGTAAAACCTGCCCCCATACTAAAAAAAGTAACAGGAAGCATAATACCAAGTATATGCTTCATGCCCAACATAGCAAAAATCAACATGCTGAACCCGCCAATGATCATAAGAAGCACACCAATAAATACCATATAAGAAATTCCCTTTCGCATGACCAGCTGGCTATTTATTATACCACTAACACAAATAGCTCCCGCAATAAAGATGGTGAGCTGACCAAATTCAACAGGGCTTAGTCCATAAACATTCTGAAACAAAAAGGGAGCAATAGTAAGATAGGAAATAATACCTGCGAAAGCAAAACAGGCACATAAGGTGTACCCTAAAAAAGTTTTTGAACGAAGCAAGGTCAGGCTATTGCGGCCTATTACTTTAATTTTAGTCGCATCAGATTTTAAATTTTTATTCGTTTCAGGCAAAACCAATAATACAATGAACCAAACAAACAGGCCAAAACTGATTAAAAATAAAAAATTCGCGCGCCAGCCAAAATGTTCCTGAATGTAACCACCCAAAGTGGGGGAAGCAACCATAATAAAAATACTAATTACACCAACATAAGAACCTATTCTTGCTAACGTTTTATCGGCAAAAAGATCGCGAATTAATGAGCGCCCTACCGAATTACAGCACCCTATACCAAACCCCTGAAGAAATCGCCCGAAAATCAAAACCAGGACTGATGGAGCAAAAAAACAAAACAGACTGCCCACGATACTTAAGCCAACTCCAAACATTAAAGGGGGTTTACGACCAATTTTATCCGATAATGGCCCGTAAAATACATGAGATAAACCCAACCCCACCATAAAAAAGGACAATGTGAGCTGAATCGACGCCTCAGTACTCTTAAATGCTTTAGTTATCTCCGGTAAAGATGGCACGTACTGATCCGTTGTCGTTTGCACCAGCACAATCATCATCAAAATTACCAAAATAAATAAGAAAGATACCTTTTGACTGCTTTATTTGATCATATATTTCCTTAAAACTGATAATTAAATTGCCCTTTTTAATTTCGCCTGGATGTGTTTTGGCCATTCCTCATCACCAAATAATGGTCCAAAAACCGGAGAGCAATTTAGGGTATTACTCCAAAAGATATTGCCTAAATCAAAATGCCACCACTCATACTCATAAGAAGTAAAAGCAACGTGTTCCATCGCTTCACGAAGCAATTTTCTTCTTTCTTTAATGAATCTATTATCCTCAGATAACCGTTTCTGCAGGTCATAATAATGACTGTGTGCACGCTCACTACACTCATCGAATGGTGTACCCATATCCAGTTCATAACCCGTTTCCATAGAATAGAGTGTTAAATCTATAGCACCCCCACTTAAATGGGGTGGACAGTAATCATCACCTATTTGCGATGGAGCTGACATGTATTTTTTAGTCTCGGCGTATAGTTCCTCTTCAGTCAATTGAGGCAACTTTTTTCTGATTTCTTCCTTCATCCAAAGAAATAATTCTGCCTGCACTGCTCTTGGTCGGTATAAATCCCAAATTAACAATCCATATTCGGCTGGCAATAAAGCGAGAGCCTTAATCAGTCTATAGTAAATAGCCGCTCTTCCAAAAATATTTTTGATAGGGCTAAAACCTAAGTTATAGTACATGGGACATAGTTTAATTCTTTCGTGAAGCGCATCATGAAACTCTATAGCTTCGTGGTCATCTGGATTAAATTTATAGTTCATGGCCAAATTCCTCATAACAATTAGTTATTCTCATTGTACCTAAGCCCAAGATTTTAAATTGAATTTCATTTTTTATAATGATAAATTGAACCCCCTGACCAAGACGGCATATTATCATGACAAGGACGTTTTTAACCTCATCTCTTTTACTGCTTTGCTCATTAGCTTCAGCCCAGGACAAGATCATTAATAATTTTTATAATGAAATAAACCCGGCAGCAATTGCACCATTAAAAAAGAGTATCAATGCTTCATCATACCGTATTATTACGGTTGATCTCCAACAGCTTTATGCCGAGTTAGAGAGCGCGCCGCATCGTGATGGTTTAAAAACCGGAATACCATTACAAATTGAATTACCACAACCGGATGGCTCCATAAAACGCTATCAGGTTATGGAAAACAGCACCTTAAATCCTGAGCTTAGTGCCCAATTTCCGATGATTAAAACCTATGATGGCTATGGGATTGATAATCCAGGCGAATTAGCGAAATTTGATCTGACACCCAACGGATTTCATGCAATGATCTTAAGTCCCGGTAAAAGTCCGGTTTTTATCGACCCGCTGCAAACAGGAAAAACAGAGTTTTATATCATTTATTATAAGAAAGACTCTATAAATACTAGCACGCTTAAATGTGGTGTACACAGTGAGAATACATTAAATTATAATCAGGTAGCATTCCAACATTTTGCAGACTTCAATCCTTGTGAATTAAAAAAATACCGCCTGGCTATAGCTGCAACGGCACAATATACTCAATTTTATGGAGGAACAGTTCCAGCGGCACAGGCAGCCCAAACGACCACTATTAATAGGGTCAACGGAGTATATGAAACCGATATGGCGATTACTTTGGAAATTATCGGGACCAATGCCAATATCATTTATACCAACCCCAATAACCAACCCTATACCAGTGGTAATCCAGAGGCCATGATTGAACAAAATCAAGTGAATGTGGATGCTGTAATTGGCACCGCCAATTACGATATCGGTCATGTGGTAGATGCCGCTGGCAGTGGTCTTGCCCAGATAGGATGCGTATGTGACCCGGATATTAAGGCAATGGGTGTTACCGGTCGTACCGCACCTGTAGGAGATGCATTTGATATCGACTACGTGGCTCATGAAATTGGACATCAATTTAGTGCGCAACATGTGCAAAATAATAACTGCGAACGCAACCCCCCAACTGCGGTAGAACCAGGAAGTGGAAGTACTATTATGGGGTATTCTGGAATTTGCGAACCCGACATTCAATCAAATTCTGATGCTTATTTTAATGGAATCAGTTTACAGCAAATGGGAAACTTTGTTGCAAGTCCCGCTAATAATTGTGCGGTTACAACGCCAATCCCAGCCGCACCAATTATTCAAAAAACCAATATTGCACCAATAACCTTTATTCCTGTTCTAACCCCTTTCGCCCTAACAGCCAATGCACTATCTCCGGTAAATACCGCTGCTTTAACTTATAGCTGGGAACAAATGGATAATGAAATAACACCCCAACCACCAGTTAGTACATCAACCGGAGGACCAAATTTCAGAAGTCGTCTTCCCAAAAGCTCCGGAACCCGCTACCTCCCCGACCTGATTTCCCTTGCCAATAATGGTCCATTTACCTGGGAGGTTCTCTCGTCAGTATCACGTAATTTAAACTTCAGAGTATCTGTGCGAAACAATACTCCCGGTGGGTCGTGTAATGCTTATACCGATGTTCGCTTGATGACAACAGAAGCAGCGGGGCCCTTTGTAGTCACTTATCCGGCACAAAGCGGCATTAACTGGTCTGGAATTTCCCCACAGAGAGTCAACTGGAATATAGCGAATACCAATGCATTTCCCGTTAACGCAAGTTTAGTGAATATATCCCTGTCAACTGATGGGGGCCAATCTTATCCCTATGTATTGGCAACTGAAGTCGCTAATATTGGTCGAGCTGAAATTTGTGTGCCTAATATTGGCACCACTACTGCGCGCATTATGGTCCAGGCTGCCAATGGCACTTTTTTTAATATTTCTCCAAATAACTTCATCATTAATGCAGTTCCTGCAAGAGCGCCGCAATTGCTCAAGGCAGACCGAAATGGAATGAACACCAGAGAGGCCTTTGTTTTATATGCAGACTGTATCCCCCCATCCAATGAACTATATTCGGTTAATGGATCGCCTGGTGCCACCATCAGGCTGGATCATAAAAATCATCGATTCATTATCGGAAACATTACAACTCCTAAACGAACCATTGTGACCATCACCGCAAAGGATAGTAATGGAGTAAGCAGAACATCAAACCCCGTAACCATTCCCAGTATTTTATCTTAAGGACTCAGCATGAATAAAAAATCTCTATTAATGTTATTTGCCTGCTTGTTATCATGTGAGTTACATGCTGCCTGGTATTCTGGTATCAATTTAGGAGTCAATTCAGTAACTGTTAAAAAAGAACTGACTTATCCTCTCGAAGAACAGACCCCCTCTTTGGCAATTTTCAGGAGTGGCTACACCAGTTTTTATGGCCAGCTTTTAGGTGGATATGAACATGGCTTTTCAGAAAATATCTCTGCAGCTCTGGAGTTAAATATAGACTTCTTGACGGGGAGAGCGCGCCATACTATCAATGGCTGGTATTTTACTGAAAACGTATATGCACAGGAGCAATTAGAATATGGTTTCGCTTTATTTTTGCTACCGGCATATAAATACAATGACATGTTACGTTTCTTTGCAGGTCCCGGAATTTCACAAAATCGTTTTGCTATTGGAGTGAATAATACTGCAGGGAATATAGGAATAAGCGGTAACCTTGATCAATGGATCACCGGAGGTGGTTTAAAAGCAGGAACAATAACGAAATTAACGCCTCATCTGGACTTATTACTCACGTACCAGTTCATGCAATATAGCAGTGCGAGTTGGACCCATATCGAACCCTTATCCGAAGAAACTTTAAGCGGTCGTTATAAGCCAAACACCAACACATTTTTAGTGGGCTTAAGATTTAACTTTTCCGATAGCACTGATACCACTAAATAGCTGTTAGTACTCTATCGGATTTTCTTATTATTCATATCTGGGATGTTTGAGCTTCAATATCTTTGGGGAGGAGCGAAGGTACGATACATACACAAGCATCTCTGGATTGCTTCGTCGCGATGCTCCTCGCAAAGACAAATTAAAAATCGCGCCGTTTAAGTAAATACTTTTTGCACCTTGCTTATGATTCGTCTGGGTCATGCTGATATTCATTTGGAGTATACTGACAATGATTGTCTTTGCGAGGAGCATCGCGACGAAGCAATCCAGTGGGATCCAAATCACTGTCACTTACCCTGAAACTCTATCTGAAAATGTTCTGGGGAACCGCAAGGCAAGAAATCGTGATCTCCAACGCATTTAGCGATACGAAAATATAGTGTATTACCACGTGCGACTCTTCAAGATTCCCTGCAGATACCCCTTGATTAAAAGGCTTTAGTTTTTAAGAAGATTGACAGTATGGTGATAAGGATTGATAGTACTAGAATATTCATTTAATTAAGAACATATGCTAAGGATGCGAATCAACACATGAGGCATTTTGCACGTTCAGGATGGTCTTCATTCCTAGTGGCCTTTTTATGTTCGACCACTATCAACGCCACCCCCCTATTAAGTTTAAAACAGGCAACTCAAATCGCAATCCATAATAATCGCGATTTAACCGCAGCCAGAGCCAATGTGGCTATTGCAAAAGCCCGCCTTGTTCAAGCAGGCCTTTGGACAAACCCCATTCTTAATTTAAGTTCAAATGATGACAGCGCCTTAACGAATGAGGGAGAGTACACCCGTAGTGCCGGATTTAGTCAGGCCTTTCCCATATCGGGCAGAATAAGGCAACAAAAAAAAGTCGCGCGAATTGATATTGCCAAAGCAATTGTTGAAATAAAGGAAGCCGAACGTAAACTGACTCAGTCCGTGGCCAATGCTTTTTATGCCTTGAACATTACCCAACGCCGTTTACACCAATTAAATTATCTGTCACGTCTAAACCGTCAATTAGTGGATGTCACCCATAATCGGTACCTTGCCGCTGAAGTATCAGAACTCGATAGCAATACTGCTCAACTTGAATATCAAAGAATTAAGCAGGAGATTCAGTTACTGACCAGTATTCAGATAGGCCAATCAGCCACTTTTAATCAGCTATTAGGGTATTCAACAACACAAAAAGTAACTCTCAACCCGCAATTACCAAAACTATCACCCTTACCCGATTTAGGCAGATTACAGGCAATTGCATTAAGTCATCGACCTGATAGACAGGCAATTTTATTAAATGTGCAACGTGCTGGAGCTGAAATGCGATTAGCACGAGCGGAACGCTATGCAGACTGGATATTAGGTCTGTCAGTCCAACAAGATAAAATTGTAGTCGAAGGTGCCCCACCACAATATGCAGATAAAAGCCTGGGCGTAAATCTGTCTGTCCCACTACCTTTGTTGAACGGCAATCAAGGGCGTATTCTTGAGGCCGGAGCCACAGGCACTCAAGCACTAATGGGACTACGTGCTATTGACTTAACCATTAAGACCGAAGTAGCCAGTAATTACGAACAATTAAAACTATTACAGACCACCTTATTTCAAACTCAAAAAACGTCGTTGCAATTAACATTAAAGAACATAAGTCTTGCTCGTGATGCCTATAAAAATGGACAGGTATCTTTGTTAAATTTAATTCAGATTCAAAGACAACAAAATGAACTGCAAACCGTTTACCTCACAAATTGGGAACGATACTTGCAAGCATCAGTAGCATTATGTACTGCAGTAGGCACGGGAAAAGCCATGGCTTTTTGTGACTACCTTGTTTATAAAAGGAATTAGAATGAATAATCCAGGCCGTCCATTAACAATTATTTTGTTCCTTATAATTCTGATTGCTTCAGGTATTCCACTAACTGGTTTCGCTCATGGGGAAGAAATTACCATCAGCGAGGGCCGCAAAGGACCAGTCAAACTATCTCCTGAACAAGTTGCCATGTTGCAAGTTGAAACTGCCAAAGTGAAAGTACAGCCTTTAGCAGAGTTACTTACTTTAAATGGACAAATAGAGCTGGTACCCAATGCTCAGGCAAACGTAAGTGTGCGTATAAGTGGCAGTGTTACCGCACTTTCAGCAAATCTTGGCGAGGACGTTCTTAAAGGACAGCGATTGGCCACCATTCAATCGCGGCTTATTGGCAATCCACCACCAAGCGTCGCAGTTTTTGCACCAATATCAGGAATAATTGATGCGCGTAATGTCACCTTAGGTCAGGCAGTAGAACCTGACACCATTATTTTTCATATCAGTAATCGGGAACAGCTGCTGGTAATAGCAAAAGTGTATGAAGAAGATCTGAGCAAAGTAAAATTAGGCCAACAGGCAAATATCTATGTTTTAAGTTATCCCAAACAGGTTTTTACCGGAACAGTTACCCTTATCGAGCCCAATTTGGACGAGCTAACCAGGACAGTAAATGTACAGATACGTTTGGTTAATAAAGATAAATTATTAAAGCCGGGAATGTTTGCTCGTACCAATCTGGTATTAAATAAAAATAATACCGCATTGACCGTCCCGGTGGATGCCCTTTTAGAAGCCAATGAAGAGCAATTTGTATTTGTCCGCAAAGGTTTTGAGTACGATCGAAAAGTAGTCACAACCGGTGCTACCGATAATGAAGTCACTGAAATTACCTCAGGTTTGCATGCTGGTGATGAAGTAGTTACCCAGGGTAATCGTCAAATCTACACCTTATGGCTCAGTGGAAGTAATCATTCCAAAGCATCTCATAAGGATCCACATTAATGTTTACACGGCTTATAGCATGGTCTCTCCATAATCGAGTGCTGGTTTTAGCCCTGACTATTGTTCTTTGCCTGCTTGGGGGCTACACCTTAAAAAAAATGCCAGTTGATGTTTTTCCAGAATTTGCTCCGCCACAAGTGGTGGTGCAAACTGAAGCGCCCGGAATGGCCCCCAAAGATGTCGAGACTTTAATCACCTACCCTTTGGAAAGTGTTATTAATGGTACTCCAGGTGTCGCTCATGTGCGATCCAGAACCTCCGTAGGTTTATCTACTATAACGGTAATATTTGATGATAAAAGCGATATTTATCGGAACCGTCAATTAATTAACGAACGCATTCAGCAAATCGCGACTCGCTTGCCCACAGGGAGTAACGCACCCATTATGCTTCCAATTACTTCTGCTGTAGGTTGGTTAATCAAGTATGCGTTAATCAGTGATACAGCGAGCCCCGAAACATTACGTACCATTTCTGACTGGACTATTCGCCCTCGAATTCTGGCATTAGGAGGGGTTGCATCGGTCGTATCTTTAGGTGGAGAGGTTAAACAATATCAAGTGCGTCTCGATCCCGAGCGAATGCTGGCTTATAAAATTACCGTTGAAGAAGTGCGTCAAGCGCTTAATGCCGCAAATCGGAATGTCCCTGGTGCTTTTTTGCAACAATCGGGTACGGAACTTGTTGTCGAAGCGGTAGGCCGCATAAAATCATTAGAAGATATTAAAAAGATATTAATTGTCACCCGCAAAGGAGTACCTATCACTTTTGCCAACATTGCAACCGTGGACTTCGGTGGCGAAATCAAACGGGGTGATGGAGCTTATAACACGCAAAATGCAGTAATTGGCACCATTTCCAAAACTTATAACGCGGACACGGTAACAACTACAGCCAAAGTCGAAAATGCGTTAAGGGAAATTCAAGCGTCATTACCTGATGGTATTTCTTTAAAAATGAACGTGTTCCGCCAGGCAAATTTTATAGAGTCCGCCATTCATAATTTAACCATCGCTTTGTTAGAAGGCACATTGATTGTCATTGTTATCCTGTTCCTTTTTTTAATGAATTGGCGCGCATCGTTCATTACCTTTTTGGCTATGCCTGTTTCATTCGTCATTGGCATTTTGGTACTGTATCTGTTTGGATTTGGCATTAATTCCATGACTCTTGGCGGCATTGCCATCGCCATTGGCGAAGTGGTGGATGATGGTATTATTACGGTAGAAAATGTAGTACGTCGTCTACGTCTTAATCGACTTACCGAGCATCCTTTGCCCGCTATAGGGGTGGTGTTTGATTCGGTTTTGGAGATACGTAATTCAGTAGTTTATGCAACACTCATTATCAGCCTGGTATTTTTACCTATCTTTTTTCTTTCGGGTATTGCTGAACGGATTTTTAGCCCATTGGCTATTGCTTACATTGCTTCTGTTATCGGCTCTCTAGTGGTTTCAATTACCATGGTACCCGCACTCTGTTACATATTACTGGTGAAAAAAGAAGAAAAAATTCACGATGACACGCTTCCCTTACATCCATTTGATCCAGAGACCCGCCATCAAGTAAATGTACCCGGTACCATCGATTCAGAAAAGGAGACCCGTTTTGCTCTATGGATAAAACGTCTTTTTATAAGGATATTAAGGTGGTCTTTAAACCACTTTAAAACCGTAATCATCATGGCCGGCGCTGCTTTTATTTTCGCACTGTCCTTACTTCCTTTTTTTGGCACCTCATTCTTACCCGAATTTCACGAAGGAAATTTTATTATAGCAATGAGTACCTTACCAGGGACCTCATTAAACGAATCAATGCGTCTTGGTAAACAGGTACGGAAAAGCCTGCTGGAATATCCGCAGGTTATGTCTATCTCTCAACGTGCCGGCCGAAGCGAGCTGGATGAAGACGCCCTGCCTCCAAACGTGAGTGAGTTTGATGTTCGATTAAATTTTGATAAAGATAAAAGTATGTCGCCAATAGAATTAATTACTCAGATTAGAAAAGATTTGGCTGAAATTCCAGGGGCCATGTTTAATGTGGGGCAATTTATTGCCCATCGAATGGATGAGGTACTTTCTGGAGTTCGGGCCCAGGTCGCCATTAAAATCTTTGGCGATAATCTTGCAACTCTTAATCAACTGGGCCAATCTATTGAGCACTTGCTGCAAGAAATTCCAGGGATTGTGGATGTGAACAAAGAACAGCAGATTAATGTGCCGCAATTAGTTATAAAAATTAACCGGGATAAAGCCGCACAATACGGTTTAAATGTAGGGCAAATTTCAGAAGACATTCAAATATTATTAAACGGCATCTCCATTTCAAAAGTTCTGGAAGGGCAACGAACTTTTGATTTATTCGTTCGCATGGAAGAGTCCGGTCGAAATAATATTAAGGCGGTACAGGAAATGTTAATTGATGCCCATAGTGGAACCATGAAAAATGCCAAGATTCCCTTGAGGGCCGTGGCGGATATTACCGTTGAATCACAACCATTTTCGATTAACCGGGAAAATGTGCAACGATTAATTGTTGTGGCATTTAATGTCCAGGGTCGCGATTTGGGAAGTGTAATCAATGAAGTGGAGCAGCAAATTAAAGAAAAAATAGCCTTGCCCAGCGGATATTTTATTGAATATGGGGGGCAATTTATGAGTCAACAGCACGCAGCACAAGTCATTTTATGGTTTGGTATTCTCGTAATTTTTATCATGCTTATGCTCCTTTATAAAGCCTTTGGTACACTCCATGAGGCTTTGTTAGTGATGTTTAATTTACCTCTGGCACTTATCGGGGGCGTTATATCGCTATATATTGCCAGTGGGGAGATGAGTGTTGCAGCGATGATTGGCTTTATCACTTTATTTGGTATCGCAGCTCGCAACGGAATTATTCTGGTAAGCCATTACAATCAATTACAAGCTGCCGGACAAACTGGAAAATCAATTGTTATTGAAGGAACTCTGGATCGATTAGTTCCCGTTTTAATGACAGCAGCAACCGCAGCGCTCGGGTTAATCCCTTTACTATGGGGTTCTCCAGCGGGTAAAGAGCTTGAGCGCCCATTAGCCCAAGTGTTAATTGGAGGTCTATTGACCTCTACTTTACTAAATATGATCGTGGTTCCGACCGTTTATTATAAAATGGAGCGATGGCGTGAAAAAAAACGTAATCGTTCTATTTCAGAAGGTGAATAATCAGCTGGTAGCTGAATTGATTGTTCTCCTGTCCCAATGATCAAAATCTACGCTTCAAGATAAGTCCTTAATTAGATATAATTAATTTTTAAAATAGATAGAGCATATCATGCTATCAGAAAAAGAATTGAGTACACTAAACGCTTTGAATTGGTATTTTGGAGTGTTATCTGGGAAGGCTCGTCTAAATCATGACACCGAAAACTCAAAAATTTTGGGCGCGCTAATCGAAAAATTACCAGAGTTCTACCCCGATATGGCTTTTGTTTGTAAGTTGAATAATGGAGAAACTGGATTAACGCCGGAAAAAGAGTATGAGTATGTGGGCCGCGGCTTTGTGGATCCTTTCTATCGATTAACACACAATAATGATGATTGCTACTTTTATGTACAAGATATACTGGAGGAGGTCGAAAAAAGTGATTTCGGTAGCATTGAGAAAAAAAGACATTTAGGCATTGGAGTCGACATTGACGGGATAAATGCGTTACTTCCTCTGATAATTCTAATCATGTCACAACATAAGATTTTATTAAAAAATGCAGGTATCCAACTGGAGTCTATTGATATTCGCTCAATTACGGGCAGAGGTAACATAGCATGTCTGTCTCAGACTGACCGTATAGCGCTGGGCAAGAGGCTTCTAAATCGAGAACAACAAATCCAAATCCACAATACCCTGGATCATTTTATCAATATTAAAATGAATTCAAACAATAACCTGAGTATGCATATTTTAAATGGTTTTATTTTTTGTCTTGGAGTGGCCACCGTCGCTCTTGCATACACCGTGCTTCATGCCGCAACAGCAGGGATAGGATTTATAGTAGGCCTATTAGGAGCATCTATAATGGGTGGTAGCCTTGGATTTTTTATTTCCCATTATGAACATACGCAAAAAGCTGAGGAACATTCATTTAGTTTTTCGCGTTAATATCGGTTAGGGTTTTGGACAGTTAATATCCAACTCAAGAGTGTCCAAAGCCCTATTGTATCTGGGTTTAAATTACTGTAATTTCCATTCAGGAAAAAAGATGAGGTGCTTACTACCCCCTTTTTGATTTTTCCGAAATAGTAAAATATGGATAAGATTCGGGCTTCAACAGGGTGGCATTACCTATTAATTTTGCAAATTGCGCATTTTTTCTGTAGTATGAAATGATAATTCATTACCGCTTATTCCTTTATGAATCATTTAATACCCCATAATTTTATAAAAGAAACTAAAAGCATTTGGCTCATTCCATTATTATCGATGATAATTTTTTCGTTAGGTCATGCCTTATTTAATAATTATACTCCATACATCACAAGTTTTATTCCTTTGTCCCCACAGAACTTTTTAATTGAACAATGCATTTACACCATTTTAATGGCCATTTGTAGTTATTGGCTTAGTGTAAGACTTATAAATAAAACCACTGGATTCTTGAAAAAAAAAGAATTATTCAAGAAACACCATACGCTATTAATAGTTCTTCCTTTCTTTTCAGCTGTTTTAAAAGCGCTAATTGCCCTCATCATATTTAATATATTAACTCATCAATTAGATCTTCCTGATGGCGTAGCATACACTTTGAGTAAACTCACCAGCGTATTAATTATTTGCGCCATTAGCTGGATATTATTCAAACTAATAGATGTTGCCGAACGTCTTCTGCTTCATCATTACTCTGCCGAATCAGGCAGTACTGTGGTTGAAAGAAAAATCTATACCCAAACGTTGATACTAAAACGTGTTGCTTATTCAATTATTAGTATATTAACTGCCGGCGCAATTTTAATATTATTTGATAATGTACGTGCCTTGGGAGCTAGTGTACTTACTACTGCTGGAGTCTTAGGATTAGTCTTAACGTTCACGGCACAAAGATCGCTCGCCAGTATTTTTTCAGGACTGGAAATAGCTCTCACCCAACCTATTAAAATTGGTGACTCAGTAGTTATAGAAAATGAATATGGGACTATTGAAGAAATTAATTTTAGAAATGTCGTAGTCAAACTTTGGGATTGGCGCCGTCTTGTTGTACCCACCAGCTTTTTCCTGGAGAAATCATTTCAAAATTGGAGTAGTGTACAAACGAATAATCTAATAGGCACCGTCTATCTTCATGTTGATTTTACCCTTCCAGTCGCTGATATTCGTTCTAAACTGCATGAAATTTTAAGTAAAACTCCCTTTTGGGATGAAAATGTTGGATTAGTACAAGTAAACGAATTACAAGAGAGAGTAATGCAATTAAAAATTTTGGCTAGCGCACGAAATCCCGATGATCTATCTAATCTAAAAGCGTATATACGCGAAGAAATTATGGCTTATATTGTTAGAAAACATCATTATGCATTGCCTAAAACTCGATCATACAGTTCTAAAAACGAGAGCGAATCAGAACGATCTGTAAATAAAGAAAGCAGATTGGAACAGGTTGAATAATTATTTTGGCATATGATTTATTTTAAAATGTATCGGTTTCAATGAGTTATTATTTGATTTTTTAGCAGAACATGCGGTAAGTCCGACAATCAAATCCATATCACTTTGAAACGATATAGTGTCCCCTTTTTTACTTTTGGGGGGCAAAATTTTAAGCTCACCTGAATCTGATTCAATAATGACATTCATAAAAATATTAAATGTAGTACCTATGTAAGAGGAAGGAAATTCATAAGGGGCAAAAGCTTTGATTAAATTTTCATGACATCCACCCTCCGTATTTTCTTCATTATAGAGTATTCGAAAGGTATCTCTGTTACATGGAGTAAATAAAAAATCATGAACCCCCACATCGTCCTCAATTATAGTCAGCATTTTATTACTTAAATTAGAATACAATGAGTCTCCTTTAGTAAAGTAGATTTTATTTGCATAATCAATACTTCGTCCCGATGAAAGAAACTCCTGTTTATCCAATGAAGAAAAACAAAAAAGATCGGCAACCTGCTCTCCATTAGGATCTTGCACTGTTAGTATAGAACCTTTAGGTAATTTGACTGCTACCGCCGATTGAGGCGCAATAACTTCCCAGGCTTGATCTTTTACTCGGGCCATAAAGGGACAGTGATGTTTCTTCGGTACATTGCGACCGCTATATTGTATCGCTTCACTAAAGACCCCGTAATCGCTTACCATAGGATTTATATCTCCTGAATTTTTGATCTCATTGTCACGAATCTTATCGCGCATTTGGTCAAATACATGTTCCTCCCGCAGTCTTTCAAATTGCTCGTGAAGATTGAAAACAAGAGCAGGATGAGAAAAGCGCCGTGCCTGTCTTGAGCTTCCTGAGTGCATTCCAACAATAAAAAAGCCATGTCCTCCGAGGCTAAAGCTAAAATCAGAACTCATAACATCCTTATTTACATGAGGATCCCATGGAAACCGTTTACTATCCAAATTATGTAATTTTTGTAACCGCTCCCATAATAAAGTCTCAAATTGTAACTCAGTAAGATGCTGCGGATGATTAAAAATTATTGCTATAGTTTGTAGTGATTCTTGCTGAAGTTCCCAGCGTTCAATAAACAGATAGATATGATTTAAAATAATGGAATCAAATTCATCAGACCTTAAATCCGGTGCGATAAGAATTTCAATTAATTCTTTTTTGGCTGCTGCTTTGGCACCAATACACGGAAATTGGGGATTTTGTATAAAGTTTAAAAATTCTGCTTCCAAAGAATGAGGCATCCATTATTCCTTTGATTAATCAATTGCTTTGAATAAATGAGTTGAATTTATAAAGTAAAATGATTTAAGCGAATGGTACTCAACAAGTATAGTCCAAAATTCCTTATCGTTTTAAATATTGATGTTCCCTTTAACTCGCTATATCAAGTCGCGGGACGTGGGGATGAGGATTTGATTCAGACGTTCGCGAGGGGATTCAATTTCAGCCTTAATGAATACATTATGTTCGCTTATATTAATGTATCCCTGGATCCCGCGAACAAGTCGCGGGACGTGGGTAAAAATTAAACTACCAGCAATGCCTTAGATATGGTTTTTGTCCTATATTTATATTTTATTCATATTTATATTTTTTATTATGTACTTATATTTATGTTCTAATTAGGTTTAGTCCCAATTTAAATTCCGACGTCCCGCGCCTTGTGCGCGGGATCCAGGGATCCAGTTGGCCTAGTAAATGCATTTCTCCACTAACCAACTCGAACGAGTCGCGGGACGTTGGGAATCATTTGAATTGCCAGCAATGCCATAAACATAATTTTGTCCTATATTATATTTTTATTTTACTCCTATTTTTATTTTATTAGGTTTAGTCCCAATTTAAATTCCGACGTCCCGCGCCTTGTGCGCGGGATCCAGGGATCCAGT
>JAUXYG010000073.1 GCA_030694525.1 Legionella sp.
ACTGGAATTTTGTGCGTTGATTTACTTACTCATTTAGAGCAAATTAATTCTTTGCCGCAAATTTATTATATTCTTGAATTAAGCGCTGAGCTACGCCATCGGCAACAACAATTAATTCAACAAAAAATTCCTCATTTATCACATAAAGTGCAATGGTTAAATCATTGGCCAAATGAACCCTTCAATGGAGTGGTCATTGCCAATGAAGTCCTTGATGCAATGCCCGTAAACCGTTTTCTGCTTACTGATAACACCATAATGGAAAGCTTTGTTACCTTAAATGATGCCAATGAATTGAACGAAGTATTTAAACCCTGTGAGAATCAACGTTTATTAGACCATATTAAAACCAGATTACCACCAAACGCTCCCCCATATCTTTCCGAGGTGAATTTATTTCTTGATGACTGGTTGGTTAATAATTACCACATGTTAAATCAGGGAGCAGTCTTAATCATTGACTATGGTTTTCCTCGACATGAATATTACCATCCCTCGCGCAATCAAGGCACTCTGATGTGTCATTACCAGCACCAATCACACACCAATCCTTTGCTTCATCCGGGAGAGGAAGATATTACCGCCCACGTTGATTTCACTCATGTCGCAGAAGCGGCGCACAGTGCAGGTTTTCATGTAGCAGGGTATACTAATCAAGCCTCTTTTTTACTCGCTAACGGTTTGTTAAGCTTGCTTACTTCCATTACTGATGAAAAAGACCAGGTACGTGCGAAACAAGCAATAAAACAATTAACCCATCCAAGTGAGATGGGTGAGTTATTTAAAGTAATTGCCCTGACCAAAAACCTGGATATTAATTTAAACGGATTTGTATTAAACGATAAACGAGTGAGCTTATAACATGACCCGATATTTATCCACGGTAGAATTGCAAAAAGAAGCAATGAAATTTTCTGCCGGTCACACCACCATCTTTTCAGCAACAGAACGAGAGCCATTACATGGGCATATGTATGGCGTCTATTTAGCCTTAACCACATGGGTTGAAGAAAACGGCATGACCTTTGATTATCGTTATTATAAAGAGAAAGTTCATAAGCTTTGTCGTAAGTTAAATCAAACTTTTTTAATGCCTCAGTTTTCTCCCTTCCTGGAATATGGAGAAGATGAGGAATATTACTACTTCACTTTTAATCATAAGAAAATCCCATTTTTAAAAGAAGACATAACGCTAATGCCTCTAACTAATATCACTGTTGAAGAATTATCCCGATGGTTTGTTAACGAATTAGTCCTTGATACGGCAGAACTTGATCGTCATCGTGTTGAAAAAATAGTGGTGAAAGTATTTTCAGCCCCCGGCCAATCAGCAAGCCACGAATGGCAAAGGGGTTAAATGGGCACAGTGTATCAAGTCTGTATACCCCATACCAGTCGCGATTATTTTGAATATGAGGATGATAACTTTAACCCATACTTAGGCGCGCGTGTATGGGTGCCTTTTCGGAATCAGATTAAATTGGGCGTGGTTATCAAGAAGAGCGATACCCAACTCTCCAGTCAAAATCTTAAAAAAATAAATGCCCTCATTGATACAACTCCCTTAATTAATAATCAGCTTCTGGAGCTATGCAACTGGGTTGCCAGTTATTACCAGTCACCCTTATCAGAAGTAATTCCCCTCGCTTTACCAAAAAAATACCGCCTGGGACAACCTTGCCAATTACCCATGGGTGATTTTTATCAGTTAGCTATTTCAGTGACTGAGGCCAAAAATAGAATTTCTTCTCGTGCTCGCAAACAGATGGAATTGATTGATGAATTAGGTCAGCATAAGGGACCGGTGGCCAAACAGTATTTATCGCAAAAAGGATTTAACTCCACACAGATTTTAGCATTACTGGCTGCAGAAATTATTACCTTATCTCAGCAGATCATTCTACCAATGGCGCCACAAAACATACTGCAACCACCTCTTTTTCCTAACCCGGAGCAAGCAACAGCAGTGAATGAAATAAGCGAGCATTTAAACCACTATAAATGTTTTTTGCTGCAAGGAGTTACAGGAAGCGGTAAAACTGAAGTGTATTTACAAGTGATTAGTCAGGTACTTAGAGCGGGCAAGCAAGTTTTAGTACTCGTCCCTGAAATTGGTCTTACCCCCCAACTGTTATCCCGTTTCACCGCCCGATTTGCAGTACCGATGGCAGTGATGCATTCAAATTTAAATGAAACTGAGCGCCAGGTAGCATGGCAATTGGCTAAAGAAAATCGCGTACAACTGGTCATTGGAACCCGCTCTGCCGTATTCACTCCGCTTCCTGAATTAGGGTTAATCGTTATTGATGAAGAGCATGACAGCTCATTAAAACAAATGGAGGGAGTACGTTATTCAGCACGGGATACTGCGTTAATGCGGGCTCATTTAACCAATATACCAATAATACTAGGCTCAGCTACTCCAAGCCTTGAAAGCGTGCATAATTGTGACAATGAAAAATATACCTTGCTGCGTTTAAATCAAAAAGCTCTTTCAACAACTCCTCTCCACTATCGATTAATTGATTTACGCGCTCAAAATCTGCAAAGTGGTTTAGCGACAACAACCATTAATACTATTGAGGCGCATTTAAACAACAATAATCAGGTTCTGGTTTTTATAAATCGCCGAGGTTTTGCCCCGGTATTACTGTGTCATCAATGTGGATGGATGGCAGATTGTACCGCTTGTGACAGCCATTTTACTCTGCATAAGCAAAGCGGACAAATGATCTGCCACCATTGTGGGCTTACGCAACGCCCCCCAGTCCATTGTCATGCGTGTAACAGTAAAGAATTGATACCTGTTGGTGCGGGAACCCAGCGTATCCATGAATTTTTAAGTGAGCGTTTCCCAGATACTAGTGTATTACGTATTGATCGAGATGAAGTACGCAAGAAAAATGCTTTGGAACTTCATCTCAATAAAATTAACAGCGGCGAGGCACAATTGATTGTAGGGACGCAAATGCTTGCAAAAGGGCATCATTTTCCACGCTTGTCGTTAGTGGTTGTGCTTGATGCGGATGCCGGTTTGTATCACCAGGATTTCAGAGCCATAGAGCATCTGGGGCAATTAGTCACTCAAGTATCAGGTCGCGCAGGCAGGGCAGAGCATGCAGGTGAAGTATTAATTCAAACACATCTACCCAATCATCCTTTGCTCAATATGTTAATTCAAAAAGGCTACGATGATTTTGCACAGGCACTGCTCGCCACACGCAAGGAAGCTGAATTACCTCCATTTCATTATCTGGCGGTGATAAGAGCTCAAGCCAATTCAGCACCCAGGGTTTTACAGTTCCTGCATGCCACTAAAGACTACATTAAAAACCATCCGCTCACTATAATGGGACCTGCACCTGCACCATTACCTCGGAAAGCCAATCAATATCGCATGCAATTATTAGTTAAATCACCATCGAGAAAAATATTAAAAACTGCTTTGACACCCTTACGCGAGTGGTTAACAATGAATAAATTAACTAACGGTGTTCGCTGGAATGTGGACGTAGATCCTATGGACTTATCATGAATGAACCTAAAATTGATGTACACGTTAAAACTTTTGCCATTAATTGGGGCGATATGGATGCGTTGGGACATGTAAATAATGCGCGATATTTTGATTATTTTCAGGAAGCGCGTATTGAATGGCTCAGAGATATGCGTATTTCGATGAGCGGCGCCACGGGACCGGTAGTTATCCACGTAGCCTGCACCTTTTTAAAACCCGTAGTCTATCCGGCACAAATTACCATCCGCAGCACTGTTCACAGTCTGGGTACTTCCAGTATGGTGATGGATCACGACCTGTTGCAAAATGATGTGCTCATGGCTCAGGGTGTAAGTAAAGTGGTATGGGTAGATTACGCGCAAGGTAAATCTGTACCTTTGCCGGAAAGTATTCGCAATCTGATGATTGAGGATTAAACTTTTTACTTTGGGTTAAGTGCTCGCTTCATCACCCTCATCCCCAGCCCTTCTCCCACTAGTGGGAGAAGGGAGCTATACAGGAGAGTTTGGTTCGCTCTTCAGGCAATGAATCATTCATTAATACTTTTCGTTAGCGATCATTACAAACGGTATACATTCCATGTATGTAGGGATTTGAGCGCCCACGAAATTCGTAATCACGACACTGTTGACCATGCTCATCAACGTATCGTTGCTGCAAACGAAAGGCATAATTAGCAAAATTCATATCTTGCTGCCACTCCTGAGCCTCACGCTGCCGTTGATTTTCATCCATTTTATGTAGGTACTTACTCAATTTGCTGGCATTAGCGGTGCCAATAAAATTGCAACATAATACCATTGCCATAAATATCAGAGATAATTTTTTCATCAATATGCCCTCAATAAAAACAGAGCATTATTAAACCACATAAGACAATATAAATCCAATCATATCCTAAAAGTAATCATCCAGAGTGAGCAATACCACACCACCTACGTGCTGCGGCTTGACCGCAGCATCCAGATATCCGCTAAAACTTCAATCTCCATTTACACAAAACGCAGAACGTCCCTCAATTAAACTGCAATAGGAGCTTTAATCGCGGGATGTGATTGATAGTTTACAAATTCAAAATCATCAAACGTATAAGAAAACAAAGAGTCCGGTTTACCTTTAATCCTTAACACAGGTGGAGCGAATGGTTCCCTGGTCAGCTGAATTCGAGCCTGATCCAGGTGATTAAGATACAAATGACAATCCCCTCCAGTCCAAACAAACTCACCCACATCAAGTTCACATTGCTGTGCCACCATATGGGTTAACAAAGCATAAGAAGCGATATTAAAGGGCACACCTAAAAAAACATCTGCAGAACGTTGATATAACTGACAAGATAACTTTTTATCAGCCACGTAAAATTGAAACAGAGCATGGCAGGGCATTAATGCCATTTGATCCAGTTCTCCTACATTCCACGCACTGACAATTAATCGCCGAGAGTCCGGATTGGTTTTAATTTGCTGTATTAAATCAGAAAGCTGATCAATGGTTTGTCCATCTGCTGTAGGCCAGCTACGCCATTGCTTGCCATAAACAGGTCCCAAATCACCATTTTTATCGGCCCATTCATCCCAAATAGTGACACCATTATCTTTTAAATAGGCAATATTGGTATCACCGCGCAAGAACCATAATAACTCATGAACAATGCTGCGCATGTGCAATTTTTTGGTAGTCACTAACGGAAAACCCTTTTGCAAATCAAAACGCATCTGATAGCCAAAAACCGATAAGGTTCCCGTACCAGTACGATCTGTTTTTTCGGTTCCGTGTGCCAAAATATGCTCTAATAAATGCAGATAATTTTTCATCGTTTAACCCACCATAACCAAAGTCCCAGAAGTATCATAGGAATTGATAAAATCTGACCCATCGTCAACCAATCAAAAGCGACAAAACCTAACTGGACATCAGGTTGTCGAAAGCATTCCGCAATCAACCGACAGATTGCGTAACCTATTAAAAATAAACCGGAAACTCTGCCAATAGGCCTTGGTTTACTGGCATACCACCACAACAAAACAAACAGCGCAATTCCTTCTAAACCTAATTCATACAGTTGAGACGGATGGCGAGGATTATTATCCACATGCGGAAAGATCATCGCCCATGGCACATCGGTAACTCGCCCCCATAATTCACCATTCACAAAATTTCCTACGCGACCTGCAGCTAACCCCAAGGGCACTAAAGGCGCAACAAAATCGGTTACTTCTAAAAACTGTTTGCCAAAACGCTTGGAAAAAACCCAAAGTGCTAAAATTACGCCGAGCAACCCCCCGTGAAAAGACATGCCGCCTTCCCAGATTTTAAATAAAATCCAGGGCTGGTGAATTAATTCCTGAGTATTATAAAAAACCATATACCCAAGGCGACCGCCTAAAATCACTCCCAATGCAGCATAAAATATCAAGTCGCTTATCTGCTCTGCTGTCCAATTAAGCTTATAATGTTTCGTTCGCCAATAAGCGAGTAGCCAAGCCCCCATAAAACCAACCAGATACATCAAACCATACCAATGAATCTTTAAAGGGCCTAAGGAAATAGCAACTGGATTGAATGCGGGAAATGTAAACATAGAGGGTGGGATTCCTTAAAATAACATTTTAATTGCGGTTAAAATCAAGATTACTATAAAGCCATACTTTAATTGGTTTATTGGTAAAATATAATTTAATTTTGCACCTAAAGGGGCAATGAGCACACTGGGAATTGCTACACCAAGCACCGCTGGCCAATAAACAAACCCGGAACTATAAGGCACACCAGCCATTTCTTTATAGCCCGTGGCGATAAATACCATCGCGCCAACAAAACCCACGGTTAATGTGCATAAATTGGAGATTGGGGCAATTTTCCTCACCGATACGCCACAGTAAGTAAGATAAGGTATTATTAGTATTCCTCCTCCAACCCCTAAAAGCCCTGATTTTAATCCAATTAAAAAACTTACTACCCGATTAATCCAGTTTGCTGGAAAATGCTCAGTATAAATTTTATGTAGGTCGGTGAGCATTTTGAATGCTACAAAAAATAAAAACCCAGCAAAAATAATTTCCAAATAATAAGTAGGTATAAATTGCGCAATATAAGCGCCAAGACAAACTCCTAGCACCAGCCCTGGCCATAATTTATGATACACCGACCAAAGAATTTCACCAATTTTATGATGAACCCTTAGGGCGGATGGAGAGGTAAAGACCATCACCGCCAAAGACGTTCCCGCAGCAACATGCATTACGGCATCTGCTGGAATGATATGATGAGTCTGGAATAAAAAAGCAAGTCCAGGAACCACAATAATGCCCCCGCCAATCCCTAAAATACCTGCCATAATACCCGCAAACGCACCAATAAATACGTAAACAACTCCAGATAACAGCCAGGTAGCAATCACGATTTACCCGCACGTATTAATCCACCCAAACCTTCTTCTTCCAATGCTTTTTGTAAATGAAACCGAATTTCAGCGGGATGTTCAAATTCTAAAACCTCAGCCAATATTTTTCGTGCATTAGCAATGGCAAAATTTCGAATCACCCATTTTACCCGCGGTAAACTCGCAGAATTCATAC
>JAUXYG010000080.1 GCA_030694525.1 Legionella sp.
TACTTGTTTCTTTTTAGTCCCTAGTATTCAAAGATCAAAGTCTGAAAACAGATTCCTGGCTCCCTCTGTCACGCCGAGGGACGTAGGGGCTACTTGTTTCTTTTTAGTCCCTTGTAATTCAAAGATCGAAGTCTGAAAACAGATTCCTGGATTCCTGGGTCACACCCGAGGGACGTAGGGGTTACTTGTTTCTTTTTAATCCCTTGTTATTCAAAGCTCGAAGGCTGAAAACAGATTCCTGGATTCCTGGGTCACGCCCGAGGGACGTAGGGGTTACTTGTTTCTTTTTAGTCCCTTGTAATTCAAAGATCGAATTCTGAAAACAATCACTGGATCCCACGGTCACGCCGAGGAACGTAGGGGTTACTTGTTTCTTTTTAGTTCCTTGTAATTCAAAGATCGAAGTCTTAAAATAGATCCCTGGATCCCGCGATCAAGCCGCGGGACGTAGGGGTTAAGGTTCGCAGATTACTTTTAAGATGCACCCTAATTTGAAGCGTCCCCCTATTCCCGACGTCCCGCGGCTTGTCCGCGGGATCCAGGGATCTCTGGGTTAATTACTTTCTTTTGTAAGAACGAAACAATTCGTTCTGCGGCATGCCCATCTCCGTAGGGGGAAATTCCGCGCGCCATTTCATTATAACGTTTTTTATTAATCAGTAACTCGCTGACTATAGCCACTATCGTATCCGTGTCTGTGCCCGCCAATACTCCTAAATCTTCTGAAATTATCGCAGGGCGCTCAGTTATATTTCTTAACACCACAACCGGCTTTCTTAGCGCTGGCGCCTCTTCCTGAATGCCCCCAGAATCCGTTAATATTAATATTGAACGATTCATCAGGTGAGCAAATTCGTCATACCTTAGTGGCGGCAAAAGATGAATTCCAGGTTTTTTATTTAGTAAATGAAAAATATCATTTTGAACGTGTGGGTTTGGATGTACAGGAAGAACAAAATTAAAGTCAGTAAATTTTTTGGCCAAAAGAATAATCGCCTGACATATATTTTTTAAATTAACACCAAAATTCTCCCGGCGGTGACAGGTTACAATAATAATGTTATCCCACTGTAGAAAAGCATA
Source organism: Legionella sp. (assembly GCA_030694525.1). GTDB lineage: Bacteria > Pseudomonadota > Gammaproteobacteria > Legionellales > Legionellaceae > Legionella. The sequence continues at coordinate 1,084 of JAUXYG010000080.1, forward strand.
TGTTTCAGGTTTGTTATTAATCAACCAATAGAGGGAGTCAATTACAGGATTTCCAGTGATAATAATTTTCTCTTCAGCAATATTTTCTCTTAACAGATTATCTTTTTCTAATAGCGTTGGCGCAAAATGCCAAGTTGCCAGCGGTGCAGTCAATATCCGATTAATTTCCTCGGGAAAAGGCTCTCGCGAATTGTAAGTTCTCAACCCTGCTTCAATATGGCCAAATGGAATATGATAATAAAAGGCGATTAAAGAAGAAACAAATACTGTAGTTGTATCCCCTGCTCCCAGTAATATATCAAAATGCTTATTTTTAACTAAAGTATCCAGTTTTTTACATAGAGTTCCGGTAAGTTCGCCCAGGGATTGGTCAACCGTCATACTGTCTAAATCTGCATCAGGTTTTAGTTCGAATAACGCTAACATCTCATCTAACAAGCTTCGATGTTGCGCCGTATTTATAATAAAGACTTCAGCCCATGAGCATTTCTTTAATTCAAAAATAACCGGAGCCATTTTAATAATCTCTGGCCGGGTTCCTATAATACAACCAATAATCAACCGTCTTGGTACCGTCATACTATGTCCTATAGTATCTATATCGGATAATCTAATTATAGATAGATAAATCAACATTAATTGATTCATATACAAATATGAATCAATTAATACCTTTAATGCACAAATTGAATTCATATTCTATACTGGTCATATCTACTCCATGAATTCAAGGAAGCGTCATGAAGGTGATTCGTTTAGATGACTTAAATCCTGACTCTAACCGCGGAAAATTATTACTTTCCCTTCTTCAACAACCAGATCCTGATCGCTTTGGTTGGGGTGCAGGAAAACACTATAAAATCCCTTATAAAAATAGAGAAACTAAAATTAAGCTCGACTCCACGATTATTAAAAGACCCAGTAAAAAGGGTGGCTTTCGCTACGACGTAATTGATTCAGTGCCGCTTGGCGAGGGAGGATTTGGTACTGTCTATCCGGTTAAAATGACCTATAAAATTGAAAATGATACTTTGGAATTCAAAAAGAAGCCTCTTGGTAAAAGAAGGATTATTAAAGTGATGGCCTGCAATGATGCAGAGACCCTCGACAAGGCAATAGTTGAATATAAAATGATGAAACTAACGCCCCATCTCTTTCCCAAAGAGCCTGTTTTATATAATGACTTGATTTATATGACATCCCGTCGGATGGAAGGAGTCTCTTTGTTTGATCTTATTGAAAATGATCTTTCTGGTCAAAAGCCTCTCTCTCTGGAAGAACGATTTCGATTATCTATTCGTTTGATGGAAGCAGTTCATAATCAGGTTATTGCTCAGGATATGGTTCATCGGGACCTGAAACCTGAAAATATGATAGTCGACTTGGAATCGGACTCTTTTGGAACGATAGATTACGGTTTTGCCAAATTTTATGATGAGATTGCGGACAATGAGGCTGCTGGTTCAGAACTCTACGCAGCGCCCGAAGTTTTTTTGAATGAGGGTACGGATAAAAGAAGTGATATTTATAGTTTGGGGAGAATATTAGGCCTTATCTGGCATAATGATCTGGAGTTGTATGCTTTTGGCAGAGGCTATGATGTAATTTTGCGAAATGCTCAGGATCCCCATAATCACGATAAGCTTTTTGAAAACATTAATGGACTAGATCCCGAAGTCGAAAACATAATCAGGCAGACGTTAATTAACATGACTGAATTTAATAAAGAAGAACGCTGCGATTTCACAAATGCCTTCGAAGCTTTAAATAATGCCCGTGAAATCCAGTTTAAAAAAGAGAACAGGACTAAAACTACGGAAATAAACGTAAATACAGCACCATTTAATAATGATGAAAACCTTGAGCGAGCCACTAAAAAATCAAAAAAATGGAGTTGTTTCTTTAAACCCCGTAAAAAGAAAATAGATAAAGTAACTAAGCACTCAGTTGATGGTGAAAATAATAATATGCCTAGCTTCTAAGGATGCTAATTGAAAAATTCGCAGGTAGTTTATATCAATGATAGGGCCCTGGTTAAACTTTGACAGGGTGTCTTTTATTTTAAAATACTGAATAAGGATGGTAAAAGTTAATTTTTCTCCTAAAATACGTTCCGGAATGAAAAGACAAAATTCAATAAGGACGTATTATGAGCAGAGATTCTATACTTAAACTCATTTCATCATCAGCTTTAACGGAAGAACAACTTTCTAAAGAATTGATTAGAATATTGAAAAAAGATCCTGAGTTAGCAGGCGGTTATCTTAAAGAGCGCACTATCTTTCACATCCTGATTCTAAAAAATAAACTTGATACCCTGGAAATATTATTAAACTCCGACCTTTTGGAGGTTAAAAATATTGAATCCATAGTCCTGCAAGAGTACCTTTCTGAAAAGCAAAATTTGCTTCATTTTGCAATTATCCATTCAAATGAATCGGCGTTTGAAATAATATATAAAAAGTTCCCTTTCTTATTAAATCAGGTTGATTCTAATAATAATACTCCCCTGCATATCGCTGTAATTCATAAACAATTCTGGGCAATTCGTTCCATACGGAACATTCAACCGAATTTTATTTACCCTCATAACAATGATGATTGCACCGTATTGGATTTAGCAAAAAATGACAAAGAGTTACAAAATGCGTTATTAGGTTACGATTTAAATGAAATTAATCCAATCTATGCTCTTTCTAATCCGGATAAAATAACCTTATCTCTGGAATTCCCTCATTTTTTTAAAACATATTTGGAAGAGTACCACAGTCCACGTTCATTAGACGGCAAAAAGAAAAAACCAAAGAAACTTACCTCACCCAGAAAAACAGATGTGAGGAGTAAACTATCCTCCGATAAATCTATAAGCGTCAACGAGCCAACCCCTTTCAATCAAACCATTCAGCTAACTATGCCAGGGCATATTCAATTACCTAATAAGAGCTACAAAGAACTCATCAGCAATTTTTTGTCCAGAAATTTGCATCTTTTAATCAGGGACAATGAATTAGAGAACCCTGTGCTCATTCCACCAGATACTTATCCTCCAAGAGTTAAATCTTGTGAGCAGATAGTGGAATTTATAAATTCAAAACCTCATTTAAATAATTTTAATACAATTGATTTTGTAACATTTTATCAACAGATTTTTGGCTTAATCAGTATCCTTCCGTTAACCGATCTCCTCATAAATTTGCGCAAGCTATACCCTTTTTTTAATGTGTCGCAAAAAATTTTAAGCAATATGATTCTATTTCTATCTTTTCCTTATTTTTCATCAGAATTTGCTACCCCTAGTCTTCTAAATATGCACTTGCGATTTTTTCTTAAAAGTAATATTCATCCTGAAAAGGGCTTGGGAGAAATAGGCCAGGAAATAAATGATGACTTTGAGTATCTATTTTATTCATATCAAGTAATACACTCTCCGTCAGTTCAAGAATTATCTTCGTCAAGTACACAATTCTCAGAGTTAATTGAAACGGCAATTAGCAAAAAAAGCAGTCAACGTTTGGAGCAAGTCCAAATAATTGCCAAGGAACTGAAAAAATTAACTTTAAATCTATATTATCACGTGTCACTACAAGAGCTCATGGAACCGCCTTTGGAAGAGCCCCTTTCTAAAGAAAGTAGGTCATATATTTTAAGACACACCCATTATTTCAATGCGCTGAATAATTATTTTTTAAGTATTATCATGAAACAGCCAACGGATAACATTAAAAACACCTATCTTTTTTTTATTGAGTTAGCGATAGCCTTAATGAATCAAAAACCTGATGATTGGATTGATTTACACCATATGATTTTAATTTATAACGTCATTAATACAGAAATCCTGATAGTACATCTATCTAAATACTTGAGTAATTTTACCCCTCAGGAATACGATATGATTTCAGAACTTAAGCAAATGATGGATATCAGAGGTAATTTTAAATGGGCCCGCAAAATGGCGCAAACTTATGAAAAATGCCTCCCCTATTTAGGTATGATTCAAGCTGATTTAATATTTGCAACTGAAGGCAATAAAGAGTTTATAACTCTTTTAAAAATAACCGGCCGAATTTTACATCATATAATCCATGTAAAAAGTGTTCAGGTTGACTTGTTACATCAAAGTAATTTACCAGACTTTCTTGATGCTTATAAAATGATTGAGGAACACACTTTAATCGAAACGGCGCTAAGACTCCAACAACCAGAAAATCATGTGTTTGCGGTTCCTCGATTAACAGAAGATCCCCTTAGTCTTCTTAAAAATTTAGAAGTCAATTACTTAGCTCGGAATTTGATACCCAGGTTAAAAATAGAGGCAAAAGAATATTCTTTATTTGAATTTATATTTAAATTGATTGAATGGTTTGGAACATTAGTCATTAATTATCATTGGGAAAATAATGAATCCCTTTATCATCAATTTAATGCAATTATTGATTCTCTATTAAACATTCATAACACCTATTACTACCCTCAAATTGCGAAAGATGTTTATATACCTGAAATTGCAAAATATCAGGTTAATAAATTTTTCCCATCTTTGAGTATGGTGAAGCTACAAGCTGCGTTAGAAATCGATAATGTGGCGGAGCATTTAGTTGAATCTAAGCTTTAAAGCTATTACAAATAGATTTTTCGTGCAACCCCTGTGCGTATAGCGGCTTTTCTTACCGCTTGCGCCACTACTTTAACAACGGATGTATCAAATACGCTTGGTATAATATATTCTGGAGTGAGATATTTTTCTTCAATCGCGTTTGCGATGGCATAGGCAGCAGCCAGTTTCATCGCCTCATTGATATCAGTAGCCATACAATCCAATGCCCCACGAAAAATCCCTGGAAAACACAATACATTGTTAATTTGATTGGGATAGTCACTACGACCTGTTGCCACAATTGCAGCATGTTTTTTTGCTTCTTCCGGCATTATTTCCGGTATGGGGTTGGCCATAGCAAATACAATGGCATTTTTATTCATATTTTTGACATCTTCCGCGGTAATAATTCCAGGTTTGGAAACCCCGACAAATACATCTGCTCCCTTAATCACATCGTGAACAGTTCCCATTTCACATAGGGGATTGGTATGAGCAGCGTACCATTGATGGCAGGCATTCATACCTGGTTTACCTTTATAAATAACCCCATTACAATCACAACCGATAATATTTTTCACCCCAAGGTTCAATAACATCTTGGTACAAGCTGTACCCGCAGCGCCAACTCCAACAAGAACCACTTTAATATGCTCAGGTTTTTTCCTGACTACCTTTAAAGCATTAATCATCGCTGCAGTAAGTACCACCGCCGTTCCATGCTGATCATCGTGAAATACGGGAATATCCAACTCTTTTTTTAATCGTTCTTCAATTTCAAAACATCGTGGGGCAGAGATATCTTCCAGATTAATCCCACCAAATATAGGTGCTATATGCTTAATCGTAGTCACTATTTCATCAACATCCTGAGTATCCAGACAAATCGGGAAAGCATCAACATTAGCAAATTCTTTAAATAATAGAGCCTTTCCCTCCATTACTGGAATTGCCGCAAATGGACCAATATCCCCCAAACCTAATACTGCAGTTCCATCAGAAACAACGGCAACCATGTTCTTCTTAATGGTCAGGTTATAGACATCTTTTGGATTTTTATATATTGCAGTACAAATCCGTGCCACTCCAGGCGTATATACAATCGATAAGTCATCTCGTGTTTTCAGAGGAATCAATCCATTCATTTCAATTTTGCCACCGATGTGGGCCAGAAAGGTTCGATCGGAAATTTGAATAATCTCAAGATAGGACAGAGTATGCATTAAGTCGACAAGAGACTCGGCATGTTGAGGGCCCTGAGTATAAATAGTTATGTCTCGAATCTGAAAATCTTTTTCAGCCCGAACGGTGTCAATCGCTCCAATTTGTGCGCCTTCATTCTCAATTACTGCGGCTAGCTTACTAAATACGTCTTCAGAATTACTAACGCGTAATCGCATGGTAATACTGCTCGAAGCTGAGAAGGCTTTATTAATCATTATAAGCTCTCCTGGTCTTTCTCAAACTCTGAGAAAGCGTTTTATGTTGCATCGCAACAAAAAGTTCGGATCTAAGATAACAAATCCAGTACGATTGAATTGCAATTCTTATTAGACTCTACTATCAGTATAAGATATATTTTCAAACTCAGGATTGTTAACGTGCTTTTACTTAATCCTGTCTCAAGCATTAAGGATATTCAGTTGTTTAAAGATGTTAATAATGAGACCCGCGAATTTTTATTTGATAAACGAATTATTTATCGAACCGATGATCAATGGGGCGATATTATGGTTCTTGAAAAAAAAGACTATCGTATTTTAGCATTTGATCCAGTTTATGAGCAAAGTTGTATCAATATAAAATTACCTCATGTCCCCGTACATGAATATACGCGTATTATGCTATTCGCCCTCGCATTTGTTACGCCAGAAAAAATAACCCTATTGGGTTTAGGCGGAGGATGTCTTCTTAATACGTTAAATTTCCTTCTACCCCAATGCTCTTTTTATGCCATCGAATTGCGAGAGACGGTGATCCAAGTAGCAAAGGAATACTTTGCTCTACCCACTGGATCTAATGTCAAAATCAGGGTTGCGGATGCGCGTTTGGAATTAAGATATTGCGAAGAAGGCAGCACGCAGATTATTTTTGCTGATATGTATCACAGTTCTGGCATGAACCCCTTCCAGATGCATTCCAAATTCATAAAACAGTGTCACAGAATCCTTGATGACTCCGGATGTCTTGTGGTGAATTATCACAAACCCCCTGATCAAAATTTAAGTTTCATCAAGTGCTTACAGCAGTATTTTGCCGAAGTACTCATATGCCCTGTTGTGGGTGGTAATTACATTCTTTACGCAATGAAATCCCCATTGAAAGCTCTCAAAACCTATCAGGAAACAATAACGCAACTTGAAAGTCTTTAGGATATAAAGCTCACTCACCTGTTTAAAAGGGTTACCAGGATACCGCAAAAGTAACGTTATTTAGCCAAACCGAGATAAGTAGTTTGTTAGGAGCGATTATCAACATAACTATAATTAGAACTTAAATTTGGAAACAGCTGCGTTTTAGAATTTCAATCCCTTTAAATTAAAATCATTTATCTAATGTTACCGATTATCCTATGCTCATCAAATGATCATAAATAAATCATATTGAAACAAATATATGATAGAATGTGCTAATTTTAGTTAATTAGATCTTATATGAAATCTAAAAATGATAAACTTACTCTGGAGTACTATCTTCTAAAATTTGGTATTGCATTTAAACCCAAAAAAGCGGAGATCACCTGGACCACCACCCCACCTGGAGAACTGGATATCGAACGCTTCTTCATTGCCCAGGATCCTGCTTGTTTTAAAACCACCCGCATTATTAATAAAGGAACTCAACTTAAAACCATAGTTCTTGCCGACCCTACATTGAATGGTACGCAAATGTATGAGCGACCCGTTTTGAATACTTTTTGGTTTCTCCAACAAATATATTTTAGATATCCTGATGCTCAGATTTATATCTGGACCAATAATTGCCAAACTTATGAGTTTTACCTACTTAAAAATGCTAATGAATTTCTCAAGTTATATCATTTAAGTGCTCCCTTAATTAAGTCAGAATATGAAGAGTTTAAAAAGTTACAACAGCTTAATAATGATGAAATTGTTTTACTCGATCAGACCAATTTATATTCTTATAGTAATGTCATTTACGCCCACTTTTCAGCAAAAACCTTTAATGAAGAATTTGATGCGGACCTTGTTCTGCCTGATTCGTTGTTAGGTTGCCAGTATTTTACCAGTGAGCAGTTTATGCACTTTGATGAGTCAATGCTCGAAAAAATCCAGGCTTGGCATCAGGAATATAACCATACTCTGCACATTCGGTTCAGTGGCTTTGCAGAAAATAAAATACTTTGGTTCATTAATGAACTCATTAAATATCCCCAATTAATTATCTATTTTGAAGATATCAGTTTATTTGAATTGGATTTTTGGTATCCCTATTTGAGTTTAATCCCCCAAAAACAAATCATTGGACTTAAGCGAACATCAAAAGAGGACAGTTATGCTCCCAATGTTGATGAAATGCTACTTGAATTTATTAAATCATTAAAACATCTGAAACATCTTTTTTTTGAGATGGACTACTTGCCTGAGACATCGACAAAGACATTGAATTTTTCCGAAAATAATCAATTAGAATACCTCTATTTGTCAACTAAAAGTATTCCTGTAAAAAATGAGGGAAATCTAAAAGAGCACCTTTCAAGAAGAACTATCCCTAACCAAAGTGTGGTTAACTCCTTCCTGTTTTCCCTTCCCAAGGGAATTAAAAATCTTCATTTACCCTCCTGCTGGACTTATAGTTTGCAAAAGCTTACTACGTTGGTGACTACTCATTTTCATCAGTTACGATATCTTGGCACCAATATGGCGTACGACATGAATAATATAGATTATAAAATGTCCGATCCCTGGAGAGGCCCAATTAATATTGAAGCGGATGCAAAGCCCATCATTTTACCAGCAACCATTGTCAGCAGTCATTTTGATCCATTAATAAAAGGGGTACCCTCTTCGAATACGGAATATACGCCATTTGCTATGGTAGGAGTTCGTGATGATGAACTTTCCCTGAGCTCGCCAGATCTTAAAGACATCTATTTTGAAACTCTTCAATTTATTCTGGACAATGACCAAATTTTATTAGCAGACGTAATGAACTATATTGAACAATTTAAAACCCATTATGTGTCTGTCAATAGAGTTCAGTTTGAAGTTTCGACCCATTTTAATACCCAATTAATGCTACTCATTTTACACTGCATAGGGGAAATAAATAATTTCGATTTATCAATAGAGCCTACTCCGGGGTTAGATAAAATTACCGACTCTTTGTTGCAATCGATAATAGAGTTTAATAACTCAAACACCTTAATCGTTACTAATTTTATTTATACAAACCGCGAAACGACTAAAATTAAGTCCGTTGAAGATAAAGTTATAGAGTTACTTTCTCATTTAAAACCAAAAAACTTATATTTATTTTCGAGTTGTGATTCGCAATATATTGATGCTGAAGTAAAAAAGAATGTACATAAGATCCACACCAATCTGATTGAATTATTCAGTCTACATAATCAATATCCTGATACTGTTTTTGTCTTGGACAATGTCGATGTACAATTCATCAATCAAAGTAAATCCTTGATTTTGAATAACATAAAACGCAAAGCGGAACAGAGCAAATCGTCCAATATGCTTACTTTGGACTCAGATACTCTTGAAGGTTCCGGGGATGTTCTTCCAGCAAGAAATATTTTCACTATCGAAGATAAGGATTTCGAAGTAGCTCCAAATTATTATCGTATTCATAGTCATAGCAATCTGAAATTAGATTTATTAGCGTGGCCGTATCTTGAAAATAAATCCTTAGCAGAATTTAAGCCCGTATATCGGGGCACATTCGTACTCTATCCAGAAGATAATAAGTGGTTGCAAATACCCACCCTGCATGTCAGTGATTATTTATATTCCTTAGAAGTGACAGACAATCATCCTGTAGAAATAGCTTATTGTAGAAACCGATCCATACATTACATTCGTCCCCTGATGAAGGAAGTTAGCGTACTTGAAATCAGATATAAAGTGCTTAGTAGTTTTTACTTGGAAGAAGGTAATTCCCTGTTAATTAATTCTAATTGTCTATTCAATGCAAAAGATCTGATACCCAATTTTCAACAGTATTTTAGTATCCTAAAAGCACATATTAAATTTGCGGTAGAGGGAGTGTCTGGTATTGAACAATTAAAAACAGCCCTGCCCCATTTTAAACCAATTAACTTTATCCAATTAATATGCGCCTATTTTGCAAGTTTTGATTCTGGCGAGCTTGTCTTATCCAATAATGAAACACTCGAGCAATCTATATTTTATCAAATGAAAGGAGCCTGTCGCCACAGAGCTCTTATTGCATATGATTTATTTACAGCATTTCATGTACCCGTGAATCTTATTATAAATGATGTCCATGCGTTTCTGGAATTGAAAATTGATAATCGATGGAAAACCGTATCTCTGGGTGGGTTTGACGCACAAATACTACTACAAAACTCACCGAGTGATGAATTAGAAAAACAATTAAATCTCGAGATGTTCAAAGAACAAATTAACATTGAAGAAGAGAAATTGCCACGCAACAAATTCCTTCATCCTTACGTTACAGTGGATCTTCCATTAGTCACTGATTTTATCCCATGGCTCACCAATGAAAGAAAAAGGGGCGGTAAGATTCTTCTTTTAGTTGACTCCCTGGAACATGTTGCTTACTTGCAGCATCTTATTGAGAAAGAAATAAAGCGTACCGGCGATCATTTTGCTACGTTTGATCCTAATCTGCCCTCTTCTTTGAGTTTGGCTCAGTTAATAGCGTCTCCGTCTGGTCAAACAACATCAGTTCCCAGTGCTCTGGGTCTGTGTCTATTAAATGGCAAACCTAATGACATGCTGTTTTTTGTTGTGGAAAAACAATACAACTTGACCATGCTTAATCCCCTATTAGATCACCGCAGAACTTTATTAAATAAGAAAGTTCCTGAGCTGTGTATTTTTGCGGTCATGGAAAAAAATATACCTCTAACCCCTGAAATTATTTCACGATACTCGAGAATATATTTTGCTAATCGTACTCCCGCTAAAACGGCAACACTCTCTTCATCAATCAATGAGTCGGCTGACATGGAAACCGAATCAACGTTTGTATTTGGCGAAGAATCCATTTCTTATAAGAATTTTGCAGGAACTATGGCATTAAAAGGTCGCCAATTAGTTTGGCGTGAGGGTTGGTTAAGCCAACAATTAAAGTCCAATGTTAAAGAAAAGAAAGTAATTACCCTGGTAAACCCACCAGATACCGATGAGCTTCATCATTTAATGCATATTTTATCGGTTGGGTATGTGATGATTAATGGCGAGCGAGTCGATGTGCCGCAAAATTTATCATTTGAGATGATTGAGGCACCCTATTCTTTTCCACCCGTATACTCAATTCCTGAGAATAAGGATTTAGCAATAGATTTTGTTTTAAATTCAGTAACCTACATGAGTTTTATTCAGGGCAATTTTGGAGGAGTGAATGGTGCACTACACCAGTTCCCAGCAGTGCCATTAAAGGGAACCATTACTCTCTTAGTCACCAGTAACCTTAGCGACGCCCAATGGTACACCTTATTTCAATATGCCGCAGAGTGCCACACTCACCTACAGTTAATCATGACAGCTCAAGTTCATGGGCCCCAATTTAAGTCGGATGAGGACAGTATGGATGAGTCTTTTGATGAGACTCCATTTAAACCACACCTTCCGGATTCAATTCTATGGATAAATCATGACGATCCGACTCAGGCAATTAGGCACATTAAAACCGAGGAGCCCATTCCAAAGTTTTATATATCAAAGAATATGACCATTGCCGAACTCTTTGGCTCTTTAACCATTACTGATGATGAATCCAGAGCACTTCAATTTACTGAAACGCCCTTTACTCTGGCTTTAAAATCAGGGAGAAAGATGATTGTTTATGGTAACCCGGATACCCGAATGCGCGAATACTTTGAAAGTTTGTTCTGTGCTAGTCCCTATTTATTAGTAAATGGACAACGGATATTAATCACACAACCTTTGTACCTGTGTTTTACAATTGATAAAGAGAAATCATTAATTGAGAATTATGGGGCAACTGCCCCACAAAACGAGCCAATAATGCTCCCTGTGATTTCTAAAGATCAGACTTTATTAAGTCAGCATTTACTAAACCACCGGATCACCCTCATCACCGGAGCCCCTCAATCAGGTAAGTCCTTTATCCTCTCTTTATTAACCCCTCAGTTTCATTTTCATTGGGGTATGGAAAAAGTAAATGATTGGTTAGTTAACGGTGGGGCTTTAGTGATTGATAAGGTCCAATACGCCACCCTCGACGAACTGTCCTTCATTGAGCTGGTTCATCATGCGGAAAAAGAGTTATATTGGAATAAGCAATTTTACCCCTTGACTGAGCACCACAAAGTTTTAATTATTAATTCGGCTAATGCGTCAAATAGCCTTTCATTTTTCGGCAAAAAACCAATACCGATCATTGTATATAAACCTTATTCCGACGAGGAATTGATAGAGCAGATTTTAAAACCATTCTGTGCTGCCTTGCGGCCTGAGTTGGTGAATGAAGACAATTGGCTCCATATTGAAGAATTGCTTCATTGGCTTAAAAAAAATTCAGCCACCATCGGCCCTTCAATATTGTTTGCAGCCATGCTTTATGTGGAGTATTTATTCCAGTTCAAAGAACAAAAACATGTATTAACTGATTATGACATTAAATCCTTATGTGAGCTTACCTCTTATATGCTCTGTCCTGGTGATGAGGCGTATAATGAACCGTGGAGACGCACGGCTCAGGAAATTGCTCAATTTATATTACAGTTCAAACTGCCAAAAACAGTATGCGATTCATTAACTCCGATGCAATCATTAATTGCCTTGCATTTAGTATTCCAATTGAATTTACAGCAAGATGCTAAAAAACATCCGTTTTTAGCGCGCGCGATGGTAAAAGGACTCATCCTCGAAGGCGCACCCGGGGTTGGTAAAACCCACTTGACGCAAACGATTCTTCACGCATTAAATTACCGCGAAATTACGATTGATACCATCAGTCACCCGCTGGAAAAAGCCTATATATTGGCCCCTACCGACAACATACTGTTATGTAAAAAAGCCTTACAACTGGCCCAGAAGTATGGCTATGTCGTAGTATTTGATGAATTAAACACCCTCTCAATCGAAGTGGTGGGTCGGAACGAGCGTTCCCTCATTGCGCAACTTATCGCAGCATTGGAGCCGCAACACTCCTACCAACAAAGCAGCAATGGGTTCTTCATGATTGCCAGTCAAAATACTGCGGCACATTTCGCCAATCGTATCCAGCTTCCTCAAGAATTATTAGCGTTAAGTCTGCTCTTTGATCCCGGTGTATTCCAGCAGATTGATTGGCTCCATCTGGCCCGATTATATGGCGCAACCGAGCCTGAGACTGTTGCACAAGAGATGACTGAGGCGCAAAATATATATGCTAAAAATCCAAACCTCTATTACCCTCCTTCAACTCGGGGATTAATACGTTATTTAACCAATCCTGAAGAGGAGAAGGTTACTAAACTAGAGTTATAGGTTCTAAATTATGCTAAATACCAACTTAATGATTATAATTAGAACACAATGAATCTAATTTATGTTATAATGTGTTAATTTTAATTAGTCTGGTTGTATATGAAATTTAAAACAGATAAATCAACCCTGGATAACCATCTCCTTAACTTCGGCATTGCTTTTAAACCCAAAAAAGCAGAAGTTACCTGGACGACAAACCCACAAGGGGAGCTGGATATAGAGCGATATTTCATTGCCCAGGATCCTGCATGTTTTAGAACCAGCCGCATCATTAATAAGGGAATTCAGTTAAAAACTATAGTGCTTGCAGATCCCACTTTGAATGGCGCATTAATAACCGATAAATCAGTTGTCAATATTCATCGTTTTCTTCAGCATTTATATTTAAACTATCCTGATGCTCAGGTATACATTTGGACAAAAAGTTTTATCTTGCTCAAAAACGCATCTGATTTCTTAAATCTATATGATAAGAGTGCTCCATTATTAAAATCAGAATTTGAAGAATTTAAAAAATCACAGCAGGTAAATAACGATGAAATAATTTTACTTGATCAAACTAATTTATATTATTTTAGTAATTCAATTCATATTTCTTTTAAAGTAGTTGAGACGAATGCGAAGTATAATGACACCCTAACTATTCCGGAATTGGTACCAGGATGCTATTATTTTACCAGTGAACAGTTCATGCAATTTGATAAGTTAATGTTGAAAAAAGTTCGCGAATGGCATCAGGAATACAATCATCCTCTGCATATCCAACTGAGAGGTTTTGCAGAAAGTAAACTGATAGACTTCATTGAGGAGATCATTAAATATCCCCAAATAATTATTTATTTTGAAGACATTAGTTTATTCGCAATGGAGATTTGGCTTCCCTACTTAGAGTTAATACCAAAAAAGCAAATCATTGGACTTAAAAGAACTTCCCCAAATGAAAGTTATGCCCCAAATGTAGATGAGATTCTTCTGGATTTTATTAAATCATTAAAACATTTGAAGCATCTTTTTTTTGAAATAGAATACTTAGATGAAACATCAATAAACATATTGGATTTTTCTCAAAACAACCAATTAGAATATTTATACTTGTTAAATAAAATTATTCCACCATTTGTCGCTGAACGTTTGCAAGAAAAAATTTCTAGAAGAACAATCCCAAACTCAAATGTCGTTAAATCATTCCTGTTTTCACTTCCTAAAGGACTTAAATATCTTCATCTACCTTGGAATTGGACCTATAGTTTACAAACACTGACCACCTTATTAACCTCTCATTTTTCGCAATTACGGTATTTAGGCTCTAATACAGCCTATGATATGGTAACAATTAATTATGTTGAAAATCATGAAAATTTAAGAGGTAAAATTAAGATTATAGAAGATGCAAACCCCATCGTTTTACCAGCAACGACAGTTAATAGTGAATTTGAGCCAATAATAAAAGGGCTGCCCTCCTCAAGTATAGAATATACCCCATTCGCAGCCGTTGGCGCACGCGACGCTGATCTTAAAATAATAAATTTGAATATAAATGACATTTATACCCAATCGTATCAATACATCCAGGATAACAACATAACTTCAATAGAAGAGTTAATTGATTATATTAATCAATTAAAACAGAATTTAATTCCCAATAATATAGTATTCACGGCAAGCACTAATATTAATATCCCTCTACTATCCATAGTATTATATTGCCTTGGGGAAATCGAACATTTCACATTAATGACGACTCTAGAATCAAGCAGAACTTCAGATATGATTAATGAAACGTTATTAGGATCCATGATAGAGTTTAGTTATTCCTATCCACCTAAGGTCAATAGCTTTCATTATACAAACTTTGATACATTAAGAACAACTCTATTAATTGAAAAAAAGGTTATCGAATTACTCTCTAATTTAAATCCAAAAAATTTATATTTTATTTTAAATAGTGATTCTCAAAGGTTTATTTCTCTCTTAAAAAGCCATTTCCATAAATTTAAATTTATTTATACCAATTTAATTCCCATATTACTCTTAAATAATCAATATCCTGAAACTGTTTTTATATTAAATGAAGTGGTAGCAAACGATATTAATCAAAGTAAACAAATAATTTTGGACGAAATAAATCGTCAAACGGAGCAGAGCAAAACTTCCGAAAGTATGCTCACTTTGGACTCAGATACCGTTGCCCGTTCAGGACAAGTTCTTTCAGCAAGAAATATCTTCACTATGGAGGAAAAAAATATCAAGGTCGATCCAAACTATTATCGCATTGATATTTATAGCAATCTAAATCCGGATTATGAACCATGGAACTTTACTGCAAGGGTTGCATTAGCAGAGGGTGAGTCAGTTTATAATGGAACGCTCGTGCTTTATCCTAAAGATAATAAGTGGTTGACGATACCAACCCTGCATGCCAGTGATTATTTATATTCTTTAGAGGTGACAGACAATCCTCCAGTTGAAATTGTTTATTGTAAAAACAGATCCAGTTATTTCATTCGTCCTAAGGACGTAGAAGTAACCCACCTTAAAATTAATTATACAGTGTTTAGTAAATGTTATAAGGAATATAATAACTCACTGATATCTAATCCCGATTATATATATGATGCAACAGAACTAATACCATATTTCCAGCAGTATTTTAACCTACTAAAAACACATATTGAATTTACCTTAGTAGGGATCTTTGGTATTGGATCATTAAAAAAAGCTCTTCCTCATTTTAAACAAAGTGATTTCATCCAATTAATATGCGCCTATTTTGCAA
Source organism: Legionella sp. (assembly GCA_030694525.1). Taxonomy (GTDB): domain Bacteria; phylum Pseudomonadota; class Gammaproteobacteria; order Legionellales; family Legionellaceae; genus Legionella. The sequence goes on from JAUXYG010000080.1 coordinate 17,135, forward strand.
GTTTTGATTCTGGAGAGCTGACTTTATCAAATTATGAAACTCTCGAACAATCAATTTTTTATCAAAAGAAAGGGGCTTGTCGCCACAGAGCTATTCTTGCTTATCACTTATTTAAAGCACTTAATATCCCTGTGTGCCTTGTTTTTAATGATGTCCATGCTTTTTTGGAGTTGAAGGCCGATAACCAATGGATAGGAGTATGTCTGGGTGGTTATGAGGCACAAGTACAACTGGAAAACTCACCGAGCGATGAATTGGAAAAGCTCGAGAAATTCAAAGAACAAATGATTATTGAAGAGGATGCAGTACCGCAAAATAAATTCCTTCTTCCATACGTCTCCGTGGATCTTCCCTTAGTAGATAATCTTATCCCATGGCTTACCAATGAAAGAAAACGGGGAGGTAAGGTGCTCTTGCTGGTTGACTCCCTGGAGCATGTTGCCCACTTACAGCAGCTTATTGAAAAAGAGATAAAGCGTACCGGCGATCATTTTACAACTTTTGATCCCAACCTGCCCTCTTCTTTAAGTTTGAATCAGTTAAAAGCCTCCCCATCAGGCGAAAGAACGACCGTTCCCAGTGCATTAGGGCAATGCCTTTTAAATGGCAAACCACATGACATGCTGTTTTTTATTACCAAAAAACAATACAATTTGACTTTGCTTAATCCCCTGTTAGATCATCGCCGAACTTTAGTAGGGAAGAAGGTTCCTGAGTTGTTTATTTTTGCAGTTATGGAAAAGAATATACCACTTACCCCGGAAATTATTTCCCGATACTCAAGAATATATTCTGCGAATCGTACTCCGATTAAAGTTGAAACAAAACACAATTTACCCGAAGAGTCATCTGAAATGGATACTGAATCTTTTTTTATATTTGGTGAAGAATCCATTTCTTTTAAAAATTTCGCAGGAACTTTAGAATTAAAAGGTCGCCAGCTAGTTTGGCGTGATGGCTGGTTAAGTCAAAAATTAACATCCGATGCTACCAAAAAGAAAGAAATTATTCTGGTAAACCCACCGGATACCGATGAATTTCATCATTTAATGCATACCTTATCTGTTGGATATCTAATGATTAATGGCGAGCGAGTTAATGTGCCGGAACATTTATCGTTTGAAATGATTGAGGCCCCCTATCCTTTTCCACAGGTATACACAGTACTTCCGGGAAATGCGGATGTAGCGATAGATTTTGTTTTAAACTCAGTGACGTACATGAGTTTTATCCAGGGCAATTTTGGAGGGGTAAATGGAGCGCTACACCAGTTTCCAGCAGTGCCCCTACACGAGTCGATAACCCTATTAGTTACCAGTAACTTTAGTGACGCACAATGGTACACCTTATTTCAATATGCTGCTGAAAACAACATCCAATTACAATTAATTGCGGCAGCACATGTTGATTTGCCTTATTCTAATTCGGATGAGGATAGTATGGATGAATCTGTTGAAGATAATCCCTTTAAACCGCACCTTCCCGATACAATTCTATGGATAAACCATGACGATCCAACGCTGGCGATTAGACACATTGAAACTGAGGAGCCTATTTTAAAATTTTATATTTCAAATAACATGACCAGTGCGGAACTCTTTGGCTCTTTAACCATTGCTGATAATGACTCAGGAGTGCTTCAATTTGTCGAAACCCCGTTTACCCATGCTTTAAAATCAGGGAAAAAGATGATTGTTTATGGTAACCCGGATACCC
>JAUXYG010000086.1 GCA_030694525.1 Legionella sp.
TGCTACCATAAAGCGCATATCATGTAGCTCAATAAGGGATTGTTTGTGTGATCCACCGATATAGATAATAAATAAATGCATTTTAAATCCTGTTTAAAATAAGCCGGGAAACTGTACCATTTCTCGGCGCCAAATATTTAGGTATTATCAACGGAAGCATTCGGAAATATTAAACTGTTTGTTTTGGTACTCAGTCTGTTACTCAATTGATGTCCATAGCGTCGAATAGGTTTTTCCATATATTTGTAAGATATTGTTGCTAATAATATAGAGAGACCCATAACTGGAATGGAGGCTAGCAGATGAGTATATGAGGTTATAAGCGGCTCACTATTAAATAAATATCCATGGATTAAACCATTAATGGCCTGATGATACATATAAAGAGGATATGAAATGCTTCCGGCCAGAACTAACCATTTCCAACGCCATATAAAATTAGCCGATTCTTTTCTATAAACAAAAATACGTAAAATAAGAATGGCACAAAGAATTGATATACAGGACTGTTTTAACGGTGGGAAATCGCCACTGCATGGGGGCGCCCAGATTTGTCTTAAAATGGGGTGTGTGGTTGAAATTAAATAAACGATACCAATTGCGAGAACGTCTAATAATCGACGAAATTTAAATATTTGTTCTAATGCAAACTTATTACGAACAAGTATCGCAACTAAAACCCCAAACATTAAACCGTCAATTCGTGAGGGCAATAAGACATACGGGGCATACCAATTACCATAAATGCTTTCAAAAACATGGCGTAAAATGGGCGCAGCAATAAGGCTTGTCAATACGGTAATATATAATGAGCGCTTCGATAAAAAATAAACGGCGATCGGAAAAATAAAGTAAAATTGCTCCTCAATTGCAAGAGACCAGGTAATGCCCACCCAGCGTGGGCCACCAACTCCACCCGCGGCGATATGAAAGCTTTGTAGAAAAGTTGCGTAAGTCCAAAATGGTGGTCGTGGATCTGCAAGGAGCCATTTATTTAACACGGGGAAATCGAAATGGGCATTTACTAATAATGCAATAGCGTAAGTAGCTAATAAAGCGTATAAAACCGGAAAAATACGAGCAATACGACGTATCCAGAATCGTTTAAAATAATGAGATGATCCCCTGGAGTCTATTAATATTCCCCCAATTAAAAAACCTGAAAGCACAAAAAATAAATCGACCCCTCCTAGAAGTAGTGCCGTGGTATATTTGGCGATACTATACAGAACAGGTAGATCGGGCCTTATAATTCCCATAAAACAATGGGCTAAAAAAACCGATAGACAGGCATATCCTCGGATACCATCTAATTCAGGGATTTTTTGATTAGGCTCCATGGTGACTATTTTATTTTTTTCATGAAGGACCTGAGCTTGATTCCGACTATCGTATTCAACTGCAGTAAGACCAATACCAATGAGTACTACAAATAAAAGTTTTAAAATACCTGGTTGAGAAAATAAGTTGGGTAAATATAGGGTACCAATGATTAGCAAAATACTAGAGATTACAGTAAGAATATGTAAATAGGAGCGGTGATTTGACAGAATAACTAAAAATTTTGCCCATCCTTTATCCAAACGGCTCTGACAGAGCTTAATTTGATTAATAACCTCTCTTTTTTCCCACATTATAGATAATCCATTATTGTAATTGGCGTTGATTGTACTACTTGTTTTGGTTAATGCCATAGAAGCGATATTATTTTTTAATAATCTATCTGTTCAAAATACAAGGATTAATCAGGCTGATAAAAATAATGAATTTTGGTCAGATATGGCAATCAAGTATCAATTCGAATTCAGCTTGAATGGGTGCATTACTGCACTCATTCAAGCGAGTCTTATGTGTTATTAACATTCTTATGATTTTTCTGAGAGTCTTGATTACCAATTTTTTGCGTTGCGTTGTGTCATTTCTAAAAGAGTATCGGCTTTGACAAACTCAGAACGTTTATCCTCCGATATATCTTTCCTAAAAAATTTATATTGACTGGAACAACTGGCAATCTCGGCTCGCTCACTACTACGATTTGAAAAGCAGCTCTTTTTATAATAGGAACGCTGGGCAGTAATGTGCTGGTTCAATGCATCGTAAACTCCTGAGTAATTATTCAGGGATTCATTCACCAAGGGGTTAGATAGTAATGAGTCATTTGTTAATGAGTGACGCAAATCGCTCAGCAAATTTGCATACGTGGTTCTTCTACCTTGTTGAAACTGAGCTAAGGTTTGATCAATATGTTGTACTATTTGATCTCTGGATTGGGTTTGCATGATGTCTATTAGCTGTTTAAAGTGATTGCTTCGTTGGTAAAAATCTCTTCCATTAAAGCTTTTGAACAAGGCAAGAAATCCATTAGTTTCTGTTGCGCGATGTTTTAGATAATCATTAATTGCTTGCAAACTATCAAGCAAACGCGCAGGATTAGCTTTTTCGCTTAAGTCCGGTGCATTTTGTATTTCAGCGGGCATCGGATATGCTTTCTTGAATTCTGCAACTGAACCAACAAAATAACCTTCTGATTGCCCTAATGGAGGATTAATTTTAACTTTGCAAGTGGGTGCCAATACACCACGATTTTCCAATTCATTTATTACGCGGTGCAGGCTAAGTGGGCCTGGAAGATAATGTCCGCTCATATTATTTATATGAGTTATTTTCCCTGCTTTAATTTGGATTTCACCTGCACCGGCTACTGCCTCACCTTGAGTAAAAGATGGATGACCAATCCGACGACCATTACGATATTCTCCGTCTTGGTTACTATAAAAATTGCCTTGCATGTCCATTATGAATATATGACGAACATAATCGCCTGTATTTATTTTATTATTTCCTCTACCTCTATACAAGCAACCCTCTTTAGTACTCAACATTAAATCGAGAGATTCTTTTGAGCTAAAGTAATGGTTAAAGCTGTTAAAACATTCAGGGTTATCGCTATCCAGAACCTCTCTGTTGAGGCTTGGGTTAAAGTTTTGATCATATTGCCGCAATTCATCATTAAACTCTATCTCTACTGTAAGATCTTCGTTTCGAAATTGCTTATTTGCCCAAGTATCATTAACAGGTTGTAAAGCCTTCCTGATAGAGGGATATAGTGTACCCCAGGCTCTATGCTTTGGATCAAATGCTTCACCCTGCAAACGAGGATGAAGAGGGATTCCATTTCCTGTTTTTATAAAAAATTCCTCACGAACCGGTTCAATTTGCAAAGCCTTTTCGTAGGTCATTGCTAAAGGAGGCTGTGTTTTTGAAAGATCACGTGAAATAATACTAGGTTGATCCTGCAAAGTGGGACGAGACAGGATAGTTGAAGACCATTTATTGAATCGTCTGGCCGTTTTAAGAGTGGTTCGGATTTCGGCTTTTAAATCCAGACATTGTTTTTTTTCTTTAGCTGTGGGGGCTGTTTCTACATTACGTGAAGCATTCACATATAAGCTAATCAGTAACTGACGTTGTTGCTCATTAAAACGATGTATAGCCAATATTTTATCTGTGTAAGATCGGCCTTCCGTAATAAGATAGTTTATCAAAGAATTATGGGCCTGGTTGTATTTAATAATTTCCTCTTGTTCACCAGTAATGTTTTGAATAAATGAGTAATTATTATTACGAATATCCGATATAAATTGCTCTCTTTGCTGATTCGTTACTGGCATTTGTTCTCTTCCCCAAATTAATATCCACATATTGTATAATAAGTTTATTATGAGAACATTAAGAGTTTATTTTTATCTGATTTCTAATGAGAACATAAGATTCTAGATCTAGTGATAGATCCAAATGGTATTGGAAAATGCTGATATGATTTCTTAACATCCGAGCAGGAAGGCTTGGATAATCTATCCCAACCTCACTGCTCACAAATTAAAATTATTTTCAAAATGAATTAATTTATACCATTTTTCGCGGGGTAGAACTGTTCAACTATGCCTGCACTTCGTGTTTTTGAGGTAGCAAATAATAGAGATCGGTTCTTAATTAGTAAATCCGATACAGCTTGTTCATTCTTTGTCGGAGCCCTTAACCAATTAGAAATAACCTCCTGATAGCTGTCCAATTCCTCTGGTAAATCGGCTAGCTCATCAGAAAGCCTTTGAAAGGCTTGTTGCTTTTCAGCACGATCATTGCCAAATAAGCCACCTTTATAATGACTTTCTTGATCAGCCAGTTTTCGAATTTTCCTGCAAATAAAATAATTCTTAAATTCTTGTCGGGGATCATCCGGGTGCTGGGTAGCATGACTAATAATCCACTTGGCATAATGAACTAAACTTTGCATATGGCCATGCGGGTTTCGCTTTCCCATATCACCCTCCATACGATTTATTACGTGCAGTAAACTTTCAATATCTTGGCAATTTCTGATTTCAGAAATATAAGGTCGGATTCCATCATAAGTCCTTGAGAAAAATGCATGCCATGGTTGTTGATAGTCTTCCAATAGCGCACCTATAAATTCGCCAGGTGAAAACTCCTCTTCTGATTTTGAAAGATAATTCTGTAATAAAGAATCAAATTCCTCTAGTGCGCGACCATTGGTTATTAAATTACGAGGATTAAAGATATTAACTTCTCTCCTCTTATTCGCGAAATAAAGGGGTTGTCTTTGACCAATTTTCGGTATGACTACGCCCTGCAAAATTTCATTAGCAATCAGTGCGTCAGTCAATTGTTCGCCTTCAAATTTCATGGTCTTAACTATTTGGCGAATGTCCCAAATTACTTTTTGCTCATGTTTAGGCAAATGGTCTATAGGTGATTCTGGAGCATTTTGGAACGCAGCAATTATTCGCTGATAGCTATAAAAGCTATCTTTAAGACGCAAATTTCCTAATTTAAAAGTAGCCGTATGATTATAAATTGTTTTAATCATCTTGGTTTCTTCCAGAAATGCATCCAAAGTCGGTTCAATTCCATATTTATTTAATTTTTGGTAACGGTCAGCCAGAATTTTAAAATGCATCAATAGTGCATCGGCTGAAGATTGATGGGTTGATTCCATCTCTTTACGCCCTTCATCGGGCCCGCCAGGTTGTATGGAAGTTATAATGTTAAATTGGTTTAGAATGGGTTGGGAAATATGATCTTCCATTAACGCCGTATCACCCGCAAAATAGATATCGCCCTCAAGATTATCAGAGCTCAAAACATATCCGTTAAAAGCAGAGCGATGCGCATCACTTATTCCTCGGCCAGACCAATGTCTCGCTGGCACAGCAGTAACCCGTAATAATTCATTTCCATGTGAATCGTTAATCGCTGCCTGCTCCCACCACTTAATTCCTTCAACGTGAGTAAAACCTAAGCGAATGAACAACTCCTCATCACCCTCTGGCACAATCATCTTAGGCTGCTGTTTCACCAGGCGTTTTAAAGTGGCTTCACTAACATGATCGCGATGATTATGGGAAATAATAACAACATCAATTTTTGGTAGGCGTTTTTCACCGAAACCATCGATTAGGCTCCCTTCCTTGGTCATTCGTGGGTACAGAAGAGGCGCTAAATCACCTTCTACAGGGTCAGTAAGCACATGCAAGGGTGAATAGTCAGTTGGAATGGTAATTAAGCTGGAAGCGTGGCCAATCCAATAGTGACTTGCAACTTGCGGCTTGAACGGATGTGGGAATTGAATCGCTGAATGATGCGAATATATATCACTTTCCAGATAATTTTGTTCTTTATAGGGTGCAGTCTCGAATACATGTATATTAATTTTTGCAAATAGGAAATGGATGAAGGCTTTAAAGCGTTCCAGTTGCGTTGCTAAAAAAATTCGTTTGGCCTCTTCACCGTGTCTATGGGCTTTGTGATCATCAGGAGCAGTATAGTGTCCTGTTTTTAAATCATATTTAATTTCAGGAAGACTCTTTTCTTTTATTTTCTGGTGAAATTGATTGCCCTGATTTGTATGTTGAAATTTATTTAAATTCATCGGGTTACGCTCAAGGGAAGGAGCGCGCTCGAAATCTAAATTTAGTTCTTTAATTAGGTTATTCGGTTCTAAATGAAAGAAATATTGTAAACTAACGAATAAAGTAGTAATTAAGGGATTTTCATAATCGATGTCGTCATCGCCAACTTCGTTAATTAATCCTTGTAAATACTCTCCTAAATTGTTTTGTAGTTTTGATTTTAAAAATAAATTTTTGCTTATTTTATTATTTACAATTGTAAATTGCGATGCCGAAGAATGAACATTTTTGATTAATAGATTAAGATTTTGAATAGCCAGTATTAATTGAGCATTAGTAAGCAAAATGATTACTCCGTATAAGCAATTTCCCCAAATCTGGAGAATAAAATTAATGTATTATAAATAATCATTCTTAAGGTTTTATTAGCCTCGATTTTTATGAAAAATCCCGTTGTCCAGTACAAAAAAATCCCTCGAATCCCCGCGGTGCAGAATGCGGACTGAGATATCTCCACTTTATCCATTAAATAAGTTAGTGATATTGACCAACAAGGTGTTTCACTCATATTTTTATCGAATTGACGAAAAAATGATCGCACTATATAATAATCGCCTGTCATAATTTTAGGAACGAAGATGCCATTACAAGAAAAGATACTTTATACTGAAAAAGTGCATAATAGCCTCAAAAGAAGTCGTACTGAAAAACATTACTATAACGATTGCGGTGAAGCTATTATCATGGATGATACGACCATCCCTCAAGGACAAACTTTTCATAATGGCCCAATACTGTCTGACATGGACTCCATATACAAAAAACTATTGGAATGTATCGATAATAATAACTCTGCAACTTTTCAAAAATTACTTAATACCGAATTTATTGAAAAGATTCAAAGGACGAAGTCATCTAAATTTAATAGCCATAATAGTTTGACCGGAGGAGCATGGGGTGAGAATGTATATAGCAATTGCCTGGTGAGACCCAATATTGAAGCATTGATTCTTGCCAAACCTCAATATTTAATTGCCGTTTTAAACAAACTCATAGAAAAAAACTCAGAGGAGTTTTATTCCATTTTCTTAGATTCGATTAATAATACCGATTTTAAAGATAAAAATCTGGGCTCCTGGACCGCTGAAATAAAAGCAGCTTTAATCAACAATATTGACAAGTTAGAGCAGTTTGGTAAGGGCCTAAAAGTTCAAGGAACACAAAAAAACTCTCGGCCAGCTCTGGAAAAAGGAAATGCTTTAGTAGATTTTGCTGAAGAAATGAAAAAAGCTACTAAGAAAGACGTGAAAGAAGATAATTCATCTGATCTTAAAGAAAAATGTGAAAATATTCTCCATAAAGCCAAATTAATACAAACGGCTGATGACAAAAAACCTGAGTTTAGCGTTCATCGGGAATACAAGCGATTTTTGGTGAATTTAGCTACGATATTATTTTCAGCAGGTCTTATTAATTTAGGTAAATACTTAATTACTGGCAATGGATTTTTCGCCAATAAAACGAATACCGAAAATAAAGTGGACGCTTTGGAAAAGGAAGTAGGTCTACGATACTAGACTTTAAAACTCAAAGTTAACTGTTTGAGTAGTAAACTAAAATAATGACTTGTTTTAGGTACGGGAAGTCCTGTGGAAATCTCAGGTGCTTCCCGTTTTTTTACTTGCAGCGGAGCATTAAAAATACCGGCATCCTTTCCGTATAAATGCTGGATATGAGAAAATGAGGAGTAGCGTTACTCACTTAGTTTTAAAAAAATTTTCGCTACCCGAATTTGGTTTCGTATTTTCTGGACGATTGATTTCTGAATTCACTTGGGGAAAGAGGGTCATTGAATTTCTTCCTGCTTTGAAAGTACGAAATTCGTTGAGTTCATTATTCTGCTCTCTAAGTTTGCGGGCAATGGCGAGCAGAATTGCATCATCATCAGTAAATTGCTCGATAAAAGGTTTCTCTCCTAAGCAATCAGACAGTTTAAGGAAGTAAGAAGCAGCATCTTGATATAATCCTGCATTCTTTGCATAACAAAACATTTTCTCTAAGGCTTTCATAGCATCCTCTGGGGTTTGGGCCATTGGTTGCTTAAGCATCATACTATGTAGCGTATGGTTTACGTGTTTGAAGTCAGGATGATTTCTTGGAAATCCCGCGAGAACGGTGCAATGTGCTTCTTGACCTAAATAGGTCGCAGCATGGCTTGCTAAATCAGTAAATATTGAATCATCTCCTTTTAAATATTCCTCATGAGCTTTATTTACGGCAGCGGCTAAATCACCTGCGTCCGCTAATTTGATGATTTCACAGCGATTGAAAAGGGAACTGAAATCAAAATTTATAATGGCCATAATTTCTTTAAAAGCAGATAGGGGGATTGAATCGATTTGCTGAATAATTTTAATGAAGGAAAGTATTGGGCTCATGGATTCTTGATTGACTAGTTCTTCATAACCAAACATATACCGAGATTCACCTAATCCTATTGCACAGTAAAACGGATTAAATTTTTCGCGAATCGCTATGGTTTTGTCAGCAGAAAAAATGTATACAGACCAATGTTGTGAATTGTTTTTGATAAATGATTTAAATTGGATCCTGTTAAAAATTGGTTTCGCATCATCATTATACAGCGTACAGATACCGTGAATATATTCAATATGGTATTTTTTCATGAGATTCTCAATAGTTTTATTTGCTTTAAATCATACATAACGTTTTTATAAATTCAATAAGAACATAATGCGTATTACAATGAATTAGGTTCTACTCTATTTAAAATTAAAATACTGTTTCACCCAGCGAACAATGTCTTGCGTACTCATCACTCCCGAATGTCGCGCGCTTTCTTTTCCATGGGAAAAAAGTATTAAAGTAGGAATACTTTGAATGTTATAGCGACTGGCTAGTACTTGTTGCAATTCAGTATTGATTTTAACAAGTCTGACTTGTGGCTCAAGAAGCTTTGCCGCGGCTTCAAAATAAGGGGTCATTATTTTACACGGACCACACCATTCTGCCCAAAAATCAACGAGTAAGGGAATATCATTATTTTTAAGATGAAGATCGAATTGCCTTGTATCACAAGCAATAGGTTTTCCATCAAAAAGCGCGTTTTGACATTTCCCACACTTTGGGTGCTCCACCAATCTTGAGGAAAGCAAACGATTTGTGGTATGGCAGCGAGTGCAGACTATATGGATTGAATCATTCATAACATTATTCTCTTGATTAATGTTTTTAATGGTACCTGCTTTTAAAAATTAAGTGTAACACTCAAGTAATAATAAATTATATTTTCCAGGACGAGCCTCTTTAATTCGCTCACTTTTTAACATTAAATTGAATCATTATGTTTTTATTTTAATCTTTGATATGATGCTTTTTTATTACGTTAACTAGAAAAACATGAGATGAGTTATATCTTATTTTAATGCATGCACTAAAATACCTCAAAAGAAGATAAGGAATAATCGATGCCCAAAATTGCAATTATCGGTGGTGGTCCATCGGGAATTACCTCAGCTGTTGCTGCGTTCCATGTCGGATGGGAACCAACAGTTTTTGAAATGAGTCCAATAATTGGTGGCGTTTGGGCTTCAGGTGAGCGTGATGCAGCTGACAGAGGATGTGCCTGGCCGGATATGAAGGTAAATATTTCACGACATACCGGTACTTTTTCGGATTTTGCCTGGCCAGTAAATACACCTGATTTTCCTTCTACACAAGAGGTTTATAATTATCTCAATAATTATGCGGTACACCATAAAGTAACTTCACATATAAAACTTGCGACTCAAGTTATTGCAGTATTTCAACAGGATAATCAATGGATTATTCGCTACCAAACGAATCAAGAGCCGATAAGAGAAGAGGCATTTACTGCGGTTATCATCGCGACAAGTAAGTTTTCTAATCCCTATATACCTGATTTTAAAGGGCTTGATACGGTAAAAAATAAATTGCATAGTGCTCGATACCGTCATGCGGGAGCTTTTAAAGGTAAAAAAGTACTGGTTGTAGGTGGCTCATTAAGTGGAACAGCGATTGCAGAGGAGCTGGCCACAGTAACTCAAGTTACCCATTTAATTAGAACACCGCGCTGGATCATAAAACGTTACCGCTCGATTAATTCACAAAGCAATGGACCTACCCTCCCACGAGACTTATTAAAAACTTATGCCACTGCAGGAAAAAAATTAACGCAAGAAGAGCAATATCAATTGATGCTGATCCATTGCGCAGAGCAAAATGACATTGCTGAATGGAAAATGCTTCCTGAAACAACAGCAGGATTTGTCGTAGCTGATCATTATGTCGATCGGGTCAAGAGTCAACAAATTATACCTGTTCGTGGTGACATAGAATCGTTTACCGAGAATGTGGTAATTTTAACGGATAAACGTGAGATTATTTATGACTGTATTATTTTCTGTACCGGTTATCTGCGTGATTTATCCTTTCTACCGAATAGTTTAAGGAATATTTCTTCATTATATGAAGATACATTTTTGCCTGGAACAGATAATTTAGCCTTTGTCGGTATGTATCCTGGAGCAAGAGGAGCGGTATTTCCATTAGTAGAATTACAAGCAAAATTGGCATGTGCTGTATTTAGTGGCACCTATAGTTTACCCCCTTATAACCAAATGATGGAGGAAATTCAGCATACTATGAGCCGTGATGAAATCGAATTTTCCACATCAATTGCTAAGAGGTTAGGGATATTTCCGGAATTAAAACTTTATAACGCCTCAATACAACATATACTTCTCCATGGTGCTTACACTCCCTCTCGCTTCAATCTAAATGGCAAATATGGTTGTCCCGATGCTGCTTTAAATAAGCTTAAAGAAACAGAATTTTATCGACGTCGTTTACTTCACTCTAAAGATAAGATTTCAACACTGGCGAATTTATCCCTTTTAAAATGCCCTCAATTAAAACAAGACGAAGTGCCAAACCCTAATTTAGTTCTATGTGACAAGACCTGATTGAATATCGCCAAAGTAAGAGGAAGATATTAAACCTAAAAAGATTCGATATTTATCTAAGTGCAAGGCCTCATCTTCCTCGAGGCCTTGGTGCTGATTGGCCCTTCCACAAAATCATTGCAAGAAGGCTCAAATTGGTTGCGTCATGGATTTTATTGAGCGCTCTAGCTGCTCGATTTTCTTAGCAGAATCTGTCTTAAAGAATAAAAATCTTCCAGTTGCTGCTTTATTGATAAGTCCGGCAACACAATAGAGAACGCCCATTCCTGCGACGGCAAGTGCTAAATTACCTAATAATTGCTTCCACCCACGATGTTTTTCTAATTCTGGTCGATGTTTATTAATGGATTGGGTACTTTGTTCTTTAAAAATCTGGATATTTATAGCCCCACTGGATAAATTTTCATACAATTTATTTATAGTTGTATATAACTGCTTAGCAGAGCTGGCCGCACGAGAATGATCTTTGAGTATGAGATCTTCTCGTTTAGTCCAAATCTCTTTTAACTGAGATAAGAAATATTGCTGTGATTTAGAAGAACTGCCACTTGTGGGATGTATTTTATGGTCAATCCTTGAGTCGCTATATTCTATTTCTTCAGGCTTATTTACATGCGCCATTTTCTTTTTCTGGGTATAAAGAACTTTATAATCTCCTGAGTTCAAACCCACAGATTTTCCTAAGTTACTATCAAGAGTGTAACTATTTTTATTCTTTAACGGATCATCGCTGTCATGGCCATGAACGAACATTAGTTTATAACCATATTGTTCGACTGGTCTGTCAATTTCATCATAGCGTCTATTCCACATAATAAATTCAAAAGGTGCATCAGATAAGTCACATTTTGAATTAACATAAGCTTCTCGCATTTTGTCTCTAGAATACAGCGTGTTGATTGTATTATTTTGGACATGTATTTGAAACGGTACATTAATGGCATCAATAGTTTGTGCCAGGTCACTAGCGGTTGCATCTTTATATTCTAAATTTAGTTTTTGCGCGAGGGACTTAATCGTGTTCAAACCTATGCCCGCATGACTGTAAATAGTTATTTCTTTTTGATCCTCACTTAGCGAGTATGAAATTGCTCGTAAAGAGGGTTTATAGCTTTCGTTGGCAATATCTAATATTTCCTCTTTTGTTACAATTTTTTTATCCACAAGGGTTTGTAGATTCATCATAGAAGTCGCATGACCACCTTGATGTAACATAGATTCGTCAAAATCATTTTGCTTTTCTGTAGTTTCAATAAATTCAATACTATGATTAGAGATGAGAATTTCAACAGGAACTTTATGTTCATCTAATTTTTCAAGAAGTTTAAGGATAAAGTAATCATTCTGCCCTCTATCGGCAAGTTCATCCCCAATCAGTCTAATCAGACAATTGTTATTGAATTTTATTTTAGATAGGATTGTATCAAACCGGTCTTTATCTTTTCTGGTTAAATCATTTACTTTGGTTTTATATATCTTTGCGAGCTCATTATATTCATTTTCATTGATGTTGGTTGCTATGCCATGTTTTACAAGCATAAACATTAAATTCATAGAATTTGCGTGTAAATCGCCAATAGTAACTTCAGTAGCCCCAACATGTTTTTTATCAACTTGAGGAAACTTATAAATATCCACCGACTCATTAATAAATTCATGCCGCATAACAACTCCTGAGTAATATTTTGATATATTATACGATATTTTTATTAAGGGATTATTAAAACACTCCGATTGAAAAAAAGACAATGTATTGTTATTATTGCGCCATTTTTCTTGGAGTTAATATGTCTTCTAAATATAAATACAACTACATTGTAAACTTTAACAAATCTATTATTCGAATTGAGGATGCAATTAGGGATTTAAAACAATATAACAAGGATTTGGAAGAAAAAGGAATTAATAAAAGTGAGGTTATAGAAGAGTTTATACGTAAGTTTAAATTTCAATTTGATTTATATTTAAAAAGTGATCGTACTTTGGAAGATTATAAATATTTTAGAAAAGTAGTATTAGACATTAAAAATGACAGGATATCTCTTCTTGAAACCCACCGAGGCGCAAAACAAATTATTGGAAACCTGGTTTTGGCAGTTTTAGGTATGGGTGTTATTTATGGTTTAGCAGTCAGTATTAATTATTTATGTAATAAAAAAGCATTCTTTTTCCAAACCGAATCAGCAAAAAAAGTGAACAGTATTATGAGCGACGTAGAGGAATTAATGAATAATCCTTTAGCCGTAAAATAATTAATACATGATAATTTCTCTATGTGCTGCCCACGCAAGTGGGCCCATTTGGCAAACCATGTATTCATTTTGATTGTGCTAATCAATAAGGTTACTTGAGAAGGTATGAAACTTTTCCATACTCTTCAAAGGCGCCTAAAAATAAATGGAAAGAACTCAGTATTAAAAAGCACTGACACAACGTACTCGAAACAATAAATTCTTCGAACTTTGATTCGTGACACTGTTCAGGAACAGCATGGACCAGGCATTGTTCACCGAAGCTCCCCCTCCACTTTCAGTTGAGCTCCAGTAATCATCATTCGTAAAACCGCCAATGTCTGCTTTATTCTGATAGAGACAAAGAAGCTGGTTAAGAGCCGGTAGGAACCAATTGTCATAACATAAGTTACCTGCCTGACAAGGTGAGTTACCCTGGGAGTCCACCTCGTAGTTACTGCATAAACCAGCCGCATAATTTGAACCACTTCCTAAAACGCTGACAATAGTTGTCGTGTTGGCTTGGCCGGAAATAAAGCTGCTAGCGCCAGTGGATTGGCCAAATCCACCCCATTCAATACCGGCACTATTATCGGTAGTTGCTGCAATCAGGTTATCTACCCCTCCCCCGAGACAACCTATCGTGCCGCCATAAGCAGATTGTCCGGCTGCTGCGGTAACGTAGGTATAAGCATTGGTGTTCGTAGCGCTGCCTGCAGGTGTTGTAATCACTACATCTACAGCGCCAATAGCATGCACAGGAGTTACGGCAGTTACCGTCGTTGAGTTAACTACATTGATATTGGTTGCTGGTGTACCCCCAAACGTTACCCCTGTGGCGCCGGTAAAACCAATGCCTGTTAAGGTGACCGTTGTTCCGCCTATATCAGGTCCTGAAGAAGGATTGACCGTATTTATCACAACACTGGCATCTATTTGAATGGCCGCAGCCACTGTATTGGTATTGCTTCCCTGAATTGGGAAACTGGTTTGCGCAACAACCGTATTGCCCGGTGTATAAGTTAGGGTGCAGCTTCCTTGCGGGGGAACATTGGCGCACGTATTTCCTGTTTCGGTCACATTTCCATCCAATGCTGTCCCTGTAACATTTGAAGTAATGTTGGTTGCCGCGACTAAAAGTGAGTTGTTGTTAATCGTCAATGAGCCTGTTGGTCCATTTGTAGTTAAGGTTAAGGGCGAACCGGTAACTGAAATTATTGCATCGGAAGTGGGTGCAGTTTGGGTGATATGTAGAATATTAGCGGCCGCAGGACGGTAACATTGCAAAGATGAGTTGTGTTCACATACAACCGGTCCATCATTAATTGGCGTTGATAACTGGCTGCCATTTACTTGCAAGGATAGGGTGCAAGATGCTTTAGCTGGCAGTGTAAAGGGATTGCCACAAACTCCTAATCCGATGGTCGTTTGTGTCACCCCCTGTAATGGTTGCATTCTCAGTGTATGTACTTTATTCGATTGATTCGTTACAGTATATTGTACTGTTGCTGTAACACTGGATGACACTGAAATAGTCGTTTCAGTTAATGGTGTGAATGTCCATAATGGTGCTCCAGCATGAGCTGCAGTTGTTATAATAAAGAGTAATCCTGCCATTACATTATTTTTGATATTCTTAATCCTTTTCATATGGATATTCCCTTATACAAGATTAGTTTAAATAAAAAGTTAGTATGTACGTTGTTTTGCCAGGCAGATCCATTACCGAGGGTGCCAATCAGTGGCCATTTTGTTTGCGGCTGGCCGCTACTCATATGGGCTGCGAATGCGTTTTGGTTTACTCCTGTAATTTAGTTATTCGCTAATGACTTGGAAAGACATCCAAAGCGAAATAGATAATCTGATAATTTTGATAAATATCAACTAGATAAAATTTATAGCTTTTTAAAGCTATCATATTTTAGTGGCAATTAAAATTCGGTTTAGTAATTAAGATGGCCGGAAGCTTCCTTGACTTTACTCTCGTTCGAGGCAAAGTCAGGGCGTTGTGGATAAAAGGACTATTTAACACCAATATAGATTTCCACTTCATCACTATTATTATATTTTTCAAAATCTGTCACAAAGCACCGTTGATATGGGCTCGTCTCTGTAAAATAATCCCAGACGCGTTGCCATGTCTCTATGATTGCCTGGGGCATCTGGCCTTTACCCTGGAATACAAGATAATTACCTGAATTGATTGTCACAGGGATTAACTTAACACGTGGATTGATATTGATTGTGCCTACAGTAACGTTATAACAACCATTTGCATCAGATTCATAACCTGAATATACTCCAAAAATAAGTGTATTAAGGTTGGGATTGTTAGAATAGAATTGTTGCCACAAGTTAGGTAATTTCGCGGTTTCCGGATTGAACTCATCGCTATTTTTAGTTCTTACCGCGAGCCCTCTTACAGTAAAGCCATCAACATGTTTTAGTATGGGTTGTATCACTGACATTCAGATGTTTCCTTTTAATAGTTCCATGTAGTTTACTGGCATAGAGTGACAGTTTCTGTCAGCAGTGAAGGGGCTTATTGCTCAGGAATATGGTTGATTTCACGCCATTTTTTTAGCAGGGTTTGGCGACGTTGAGGATAACGCGTTTCTAGCTGTGTGATGTTGACTATTCTATCTGTGCGAAAATGACGAAAATTTTCCCGCAGCTCGCACCAGGCGACAATAACGTGAATCTCTTCAAAAAAACCAAGAGCCAGTGGCCAAATAATGCGTTGAGACTCATCTCCTTTAACATCAATATAATTCATTTGCAGCTTATACTCTTTACGAATAGCAATACGAATTAAGATCTCTTTCTCATCATCATGTTCTATAGTTTTTTTTACAGGGCCAATGAGTAACCCTGAAAATTCAAGTTGTTGCCGAAGATCTTCTGGAAGAACAGCGGATATTTTTGCCAATACATTTGCTGCAGCCAGTCTTAACTTTTTATCGGTTCTATTGGCTACCCAGCGTGAACCGAGCACCAATGCTTCAATCTCTTCTTCAGAAAACATTAAAGGAGGTAGCATAAAGCCAGGACGCAATACATAGCCAAAACCGGGCTCCCCTTCTATTGATGCACCTTGCCCCTGTAACGTAACTATGTCTCGGTACACGGTACGAATACTTACATTTAGCTCTTCGGCTAATTGTTTTCCACTAATCGGGTAGCGGTGTTTGCGTAAAATTTGGATAAGATCAAAAAGACGTTGGGTTCTGGACAAAATATTAAACCTATAGGAAATAATGCTGACATATTTTGGCAGCATTAATTTCAAATTGCTATATAGGGGGCATGAAACAAGTTAGTACTATTAAAAACCCCAAACTAAATGTTCTAAATCCTTTAAGCTATGTACTTTATCCTTCCAATTAGGGATTCTTACTTGAATATTCAAATTGCTGTGTTGATGGAGCAGCAATAATGCCATTAATTGATGACTCAAAATGTCCGTCATCTCATGTGGCAAGTAACCATAAGCTGTTAAAAATTCACGGAGTAATTGTTTATCACCCTGGATAAGGAAAGCACCCGGTCCCAGCAAGTCATACTCAGGCAATCCTAGCATCGCATCTCCAAAATCAATCAATCCACTTATATGCCAAAGGTCATCAATTTGCCGCACTAAAAAATTCATCGGGGTATATTCCCCCGTTAAAATAACAGGCTTTTTTATCTTTGGTAATGCCTCTTTGATTGAGTCAATATAAACAGGCAACTGTTGCAATAAAGTAGCAGAAAGGCCTTTGATTTGGTGTTGCTCTACGCAATTCGCTATTTGTTTTTCAAGAAATTGTGGCCAATAGCAATCTATGGCTTCTAGTCCCTCTGTGGGTAAAGCATGAACTTCTCGAATGAGATGTCCTAATTCGCGAAGAATGACTACCTTATTGTTGTTGGGCATCATTTCCCAAAGAGTTTCTAAATTGGTTCCTTCAAGTTTGCTCATGATGAGATAGGGCCAGCCAAACACTTCGCCTTCGGTTTCAAGTGTTGGCGTTTTTACCGAAAGTTTCCCCTCCAAATGAATTAACAATAATCGCTCACTTGCAAATTGACCGTGATGAAACGGCGGAAAAATTTTAATGACTTTGTTTTTTCCATATGAAAAAACGATATTCGTACCGTCAGAAAAAAGTGTTAATGATGTTTCTGGTAATTGATGTTTATGTATAATCGCTTTTGCCAGATCGTGTTCAATATGAGCTTTGAGCTGTTCATAGTCTTCAAAAGTATGAATAGTAGAAAGTGTTAGTTTTAACGTCGCGTCATCCATCAATTTTATTCCTAACTTCATTCGTTAATTTGGGCTAATTCTAACACTCGATTTAACAAGTTATAATTTTTTATTCGTATTTCTCAAGGTCATATAAATAGTCTTGAGCTAACTTAGCTTGTAATTGCTTCTATTCTTTAGTGAAATCCCCATGTGACTGCAAATAGTCTCTGAAATTAAGGATAGGTTTTGCACATAAGCCTGTAATGGCTGTACTCCCACATGCTGGATGTCAATAATTGAACATGAGATGGGGGACATTGAGTGTTGGGTCAAAATGACCCAACCTTGTGTCTTAAAAATATGATTTAATTGAGTCTTATTATCGTCGTACGATAGTAAAAAAGAGAAGCGGCAGATCGTCCCAACCGTGGGTTACGAACCCGTAACGTAGCGTGATCGCCGCTTCATTCCCTTAAACAAACTCGAACAGTTGCCTGGGACCACAGATCCCGTACCTACAAGGCAGAGTCATTAAAGGACTTCTATTATCATGCTTCAAGAAGAAAAAATCTATATTGGTATTGATGTATCAAAAACAAAACTAGATGTATTTATCCTTCCAAACAAAAAATATATGCAGTTTACAAATGATGTTTGTGGCATTGAAAAGTTACTTAATAAAGTGCAACAACTCTTTTCAAACGCATTACTTGTTATGGAGGCGACCGGGGGATATGAAGCTCCCTTAAGCCACGAACTGAGCAAGGCCAATTTAAAAGTTTGCGTGGTGAATCCACGACAAATAAGGGATTTTGCTAAAGCTGCTGGACGATTAGCAAAGACAGATAAAGTCGACGCAGAGATAATTGCTTTATTCGCCATGAAACTAGAGCCAAAACCGAACATTTTTTATAATGAACAGCAACAGAAAATGGTTGCTAACAATACGCGCAGGAGGCAATTGATTGACATGATTATTGCCGAAAAAAATCGTTTGGATAAAGCGTCCTCTGAGCAAAAGGAATCAATTGAGCGCGTGTTAGAAATCCTAGAAAAGGAATTAGCACTCATTGAACAGACCCAAGAGCAACTTTTAAATCAAGATGAATCCTTAGTTGAAAAGAAAAACATATTACATAGTATTAAAGGAATAGGACTAATTACGGCAACAGCTATGCTTTGTGAGCTCCCTGAATTAGGAACTTTAACTCCAAAGCAAATTGCGGCTCTAGCCGGTTTAGCTCCTTTTAATCGTGATAGCGGAACTTTAAAAGGCAAACGAACTATATGGGGTGGAAGAGCTTCTGTTAGAACTGCACTTTATATGCCTACTATTGTAGCGATAAAATACAATCCACAAATACAGGTTTTTTATCACAGATTATGTCTTGCTGGAAAGTCTAAAATGACTGCTTTAATTGCTTGCATGAGAAAATTGCTCATTATTATGAATGCGATGATTAGGAAAAAACAATGTTGGATATTTGAACAGATGCAATTGTCCTGATTTTTAATTCAAGACAGTTGCTACTCCTAAGCTCAAATTTCTCTCAAAAATGAAAACTCTTCAAAATTTCTAAATCCATATGTTCATCCTTGAATCCATTTCATCTTTCAATCTAGATTTATGCATCGCAAATGATTCCATTTCCCTAATTCATGGTTTTAATAGATAATAAAAAAATATATATAATTCATATTCATGATAACAATTAATTATGAATACCCAACCTCTTTGCACTGAAGGAGCTCCATGTTACGAACAGTTTTGTCAATCACACTCATGTTTTTTAGCATCATTAGCGAAGCGGCACTACCTGATGATCCCATCCAGCGCTGTTTGGATGTGAGAAGGTTAGCAGATTTTAGTTCAAGACAGAAAATGGCTGCCAAAGAGCCCGGCGTCATGCGATTTAAATTTCATAAAATTTCAACAGCAGAGCTCCCCTCTGAAAATTCTTCAGGGAATATGAATGAAATTATAGCTGCGTTAAATAATCAGATTGAAAATTGCCAAAAAAGACAAGGCGAATTCAAACAAATCACTATTGCCGGTCGTAAATTCGAACGCCAACAATGGTGTCTCGAAACCAATCAAAAGATGCTCACTCTTGCAAAAGGAGCCCAAGGAAACTTTTCAAAATATCTAGCAGCGGTCAAAAACGAATTTGACTGGTATCAAAGTGATGGATGGCCTGAAAACCAGGGGGGATTTAAAAAGGGTGAATTTTTATTCACCGCTTACTATGCCCCAGCACCTATTGAGGCTCGTACCAAACGTGGTGGCGCATTTTTATATCCAATTTATCGCAACCCGGGAGTAGTAAATGTCGCATTGGAAAGTAAAAAATATAAGTTAAAAACACCTCTGTGCGGAGTAGACCCACTTACCAAAATGACCCGTAGTTATTGTTTAAAAAATAATAATGGAACTTACTCTGTTGCGCCAGATCGAGAAGAAATAAGTCATGGAGCTTTAGATCCAAAACATGTAATCGGTTATATTAAAAATCCAAATGACCCCGCGTTTTTAATGCTTCAGGGATCAGGTTCATTATTAATTGATGGCCAAATATTCCGCCTCAACTACGATGGCTTCAATGGCAGACCTCGCACCATGCTAGGTCGGATAATTCAATGCGCACAAGATCCAACTTGTGGGGGTAACATTGATACAATGGAACAGTGTGCGAAAGATCCTAATTGTCATGATGAAGAAAAATTACGATGTAATATGTCTCAGCAAGTCAGACAAAGCGCTGGTTCGGAAAAGCTGATACGCCAATTTTTGGACAAACCTGAAAATCGGAACAAAGCGCACGATTTAAGAAATCGTGATCAAAGTTTTGTATTTTTCATAGTAGAAAAGGGAGGGCCTTATGGGTCAGAAAATATCCCTCTTACATCACATGCCTCATGCGCCACCGATCATAAGGTCATCCCTATTGGAATGAATTTTATTTACAATTGTAACCATTCAACCCAGATGTGTATTGCACAGGATGCCGGTGGTGCTATTGTAGGAGCTCATGTTGACGTCTATAAAGGCGAAGGCGATCAGGCAGGTATTGAGGCCAATAGTTTATATCACAAAGGTACGCTTTTCGTGGCACTGCCAAAGCGTTAATTGTAAATGAACTAAATGAATGATGTATTTGGATCTTGATACTCTTACATCAACTCACAAACAATTGAATCAGGACTGTTCATGTCAAAACTGTGTTTTCTGCTAGGAGATCAACTGAGTGTATCGATTTCTTCCTTAGCTGCAATAGACAAGAATCAAGATGTTGTTTTTATGTGTGAGGTTAAGGAAGAGGCAACTTACGTGAAGCATCATCCTAAAAAAATTGCCTTTATATTTTCCGCGATGCGTCATTTTGCCGAACAATTAATCAGATCCGGATATCATGTGCGATATGTCTCATTTAATGATCCAAAAAACAAAGGAGATTTCGCACAAGAACTTCAACGAGCGGTAGCAGAAGAACATAGTACAGAAGTATGTATTACGTATCCAGGGGAATGGCGTGTTTTGCAGATTATTGAACAGTTAAAGAAACAAATGACAATTCCCATTACTGTTTATGAAGATAATAGATATTTATGTGCCATAAATGAATTTAAAGAGTGGGCTCAGGGTAAGAATACTCTGCGAATGGAATATTTTTATCGGATGCTACGCAAAAAGCATCGAATTTTAATGGATCAGCAAGGAAAACCGGTTGGGGGCTCCTGGAACTATGATGCTCTAAACCGAAAAAATGCCAATCATATACCAGATTTCCCTAAACGTCCTGAACACCTTGCAGACTCTATAACAATTGACGTTTTAAAATTGGTAGACAATAATTTTTCTGATCATTTTGGGGACTTATTCCCTTTTAATTTTGCCGTAACTCGTGAACAGGCGTTAAGGGAAACTGATTATTTCATGGCTCATTTACTTGCCGACTTTGGCGCTTATCAAGATGCAATGCGCACTCATGAAATATATCTATATCACTCCAGATTATCTTTTTACCTCAACGCAGGTCTGTTACTTCCCCTGGAATTATGCCAAATGGCTGAACGTGCCTATAGGAATCAGCATGCGCCCCTGAACTCTGTAGAGGGGTTTATTCGCCAAATATTAGGCTGGCGTGAATACGTCCGAGGAATTTATTGGCTCAACATGCCTGCGTACGCGAACGAAAATTATTTCCGTGCGTCAAGGCCACTGCCGGCTTTATTTTGGGGGCAAGATACTAAAATGTTTTGTATGGAAGAGGTTATAAGACAAACCAGGGTTGCAGCCTATTCCCATCACATTCAGCGCCTCATGATAACAGGAAATTTTGCCTTGCTTGCGGGACTTGATCCCAAGCAAGTCTGTGAGTGGTACTTAGCTGTTTATGCGGATGCCTATGAGTGGGTCGAGTTACCCAATACTTTAGGTATGGCTCTTTATGCAGATGGTGGTCTAATGGCTAGCAAACCCTATGCTGCCAGCGGGAAGTACATCCATAGAATGAGTGATTTTTGCAAATCATGCTATTACACACCCAATGAAGTTGAAGGAGAAAAAGCATGTCCATTTAATTCATTGTATTGGCATTTTCTTAAAGAGAACGAGGAGAAACTCAAAGACAACTCTCGTCTTCATTATTCATACTTGAATTGGCACAAAATGACAGCTGAAAAAAAAGAGACTATTCTAAATCAGGCAACACAAGTTTTAGCCAAGTTAGACAAGGGTAATTTATAATCCAGAGCTTTTCTTAAAAATGATGAGCATGCCTAAGATTCTTTTTAAAGATAATTAATACAGATGACTAAAGCTTTAATCTAATCATATCCGTAGGGTTGCTGTCTAAAGAATTGTCACAAACGATTTTTCCTTCCTCTGACAGGTATAAATGGTTTAATCCAGGCTTTAATGTCTCTAATAAAACCATACTCGCTTTCATTTCATCTTTAGCAACCCTTTTGATTTCTTGAACTATTTGACGCCCCACTCCTAATCCTCGAAAAGTAGGATCAACATAGATAAACCATACTTCACTCATTGTATCTTGGTCATTTTTTTTAAGCTTTTCGTCAAATTCTTTGAGTTCTAATCGGAATGCGCCTACAACTTGATTGCCATAAAAAGCGAGGACAATATTCTCTGCATTATTCCGGATAGTACCGATCCGCTTTTCTATTGCTTGTTCGTCGCTGATATTTTTATCGTGAATATAGCCCCATTCCTTTGTAAACCAAGTACTTACTTTCTTTACATAGTTTTCAAAACGAGAAGAATCTTTTATTTGATTTAACTTTTTGAATGTAATTTTCGGCTTGACAGATGTAAAGAGGTGCATAGTCATAGATTCCGTAATATTCAATATGTACATTATATAACATTTATCGATTACATTCGACTTTGAGGGATAAAGATCTCAAGATAGGTCGTAAATAAAACTAATGCCGACTATTTTATGTTTACGACAATGTAACCACGATAATACCCCCCTTTTTGATCAGGAGTGGACATGCTTTTCAATAAAAGTTTCAAAGGAACCCAATACGGCTCATAATATTTTCTGTCTGGATCCATAACGAGCACTCGTTGATTTTTTATGTCGTAAGCACCGATAGGTGAAAAATGACCTACACTTTCCTTATTGGTAACAAATTTTTGGTTAAAATTCACAATAATAAATGTTTTACCCGTAGTTTCACTCTCCTGTAGAGCTTGGGAAAAAATTCGCTCATTTTCCTCCTTATTATGGTCCATAAGTTTCATTGTTACGGTTACGTTTTTCACCCCATAAACTATTAATGCTGATTCCAGATATACTTTTAACTGATTCAGACTCACTCCATCTCCAAATTGTTTAACAGCCTCCCGCCACTGATTATTATTTACTTGATTTAATAACTCTTTTTGAGAAGCTAAATGTCGATTGACTCCAAAAGCTTGATGACTTAGTGCTGCATTAACGATCATTGTAGCGGACGCTAAGGAACAGGAGCTATCCGTTAATTGTGGTAAATAATAAGGGCTAACTCGCCAATAAAGTGGACTAGGGTTAGATTGAAAATACTCATGGGAATCTAAAAGAGAGTCTACACCAAAAGCATAACGAGATTTTTCAACTATTCTTTTTTGCGACTCAAATTCAGCTCTCACAGGAGAGGTAAATAAACTGGCAATTAAAAATATTAAAAAAGAAGAATTTTTAAATCGGAATTTATTGTAATTACTTAATTTACTCAATTGCTGTAACCCGGAAAAATAATATCTTAAAAAGACTCAGCATTATAAATAAACTACGGGTGGAAGTCAAAAATTTATACAAAATGTAGGTTTTAAGTTCTTTTACAGGCGAATATCATCTGGATGTATTGGGCACTTGCGCGCAATTCAACTTTTCATTTTAAAGACTAAAATCCCATAACTTTAGCAGAGATACCCTTCCAACCATCCCCTTTTCCTATATATAATTTGTGTTGAGCATTAACCAATAACTATTGATTAATTTATTGAAACACAATGGGACTCAAGGATAATGCACCCTTCCCTATTTAGGGAAATTTATTTTAAATTAAGAGACACCATCACCAGAAAGCGAGGGTTTTCTGGTGATTCCAAGCGGGAACATTATAATATGCTACTGTCTCACCAAACGCGGGTTTATATTTTGAGGATGCATTTTTTCAGTGGAGCGATAAGGGTTTATATCTAATCCTCCGCGTCTCGTATAACGCCCATAGACAGTAAGCCTGTCTGGTTTGCACCTGTTCATGATATCCACAAAAATTCGCTCAATACATTGCTCATGAAACTCATTATGATTTCGAAAAGAAACAAGATATTTTAATAGCCCTTCCCGGTTAATTTGCATCCCTTCATATGAAATTTGCACACTACCCCAATCAGGTTGATTCGTCACAAGGCAATTAGATTTCAATAAATCAGAATAGAGCGTTTCTTCTACTCCTCTCCTTTCTGTAAAAAGATAATCCGGCTTAACCAGGTACACATTACAGGTTACATCCAGCTCATCGATACTTTCTCCTGTGAGAGCAGTCTGAATCTCTAAACGTTCTTTTTCCCTTAAAGAGAATATCCTGACCTGCACATCCCCTTCCAGACGTGTTGATAAATCCTTCTCTACTGTCTCTCTAACCTTATCAACGTCTTTGAATTGAGTGTTGTTGAATGAATTAAAATACAGTTTCAGCGATTTTGATTCAATTAAATAAGGTGTGGCGCAATCATACATTATCTGTGCGACCGCCACACAGGGTCTGCCTTTTTCATTAAGCCAGGACACTTCATAATGATTCCAGCAATCAAAACCGAAAAAGGGTAGATGATTTTGAATGCCAAGTTCTTTACGTTTCGCTATCCGTGGAATGGCAAATAATCTATCCGGATTGTAATTGGCATCCGTGGATGATACTTGGCCAAGCTCGGATCTATCAGGATTTGATTGATATTTTTTTTCTAATGTCTCACTCATACGATGAGTCTCCAAAATATTAATGATCTGCAGCGTACTATTCCAATTTACAGACTGGCCCGCCTCGATTTGACTGGCAATATAGGTCGTCAAATCAGATGCCTCAAAGATTCGCTGTGCTTTATCTTTTAGGGCTTCTGCCTGAAGACGCATCGAAGTCAGTACTTGATACTCCGGTCTTTCCAGAATTTTTTTAATGGATGTCAATGAAAAACCCAGAAACTTTAAAGTAACCACCTGCTGTAACCGAATTAAGTCATTATCGGAATAAAGACGATAACCCGAAGCTGAGCGTTGCGCTGGCTTTAGCAGCCCAATATCATCATAATATTGCAACGAACGAATGCTTAACGCCGTCATGTGACTGATCTCTTTAATTTTATAGTATTTCATTTTCCCTCCGTCATTGAGTATATTTTATCACGTAACGTGAAGGTCAATAGGAAGTATCCAATTATTTAAAAATCAAGTAATCTCCATTATATTTAATGGAATTTGAAGCATTATGCTGGAACGA
Organism: Legionella sp.; assembly: GCA_030694525.1. Lineage (GTDB taxonomy): Bacteria > Pseudomonadota > Gammaproteobacteria > Legionellales > Legionellaceae > Legionella. Next base: position 25,409 of record JAUXYG010000086.1, read on the forward strand.
TATGAAATAAATACGGGAAGTGAGAATGAACCAATATCTGTAGATAAATTCATTGAACAAATAAATAAACTTCCTAAAATAAAACCCATTCAATTAACATTTACTTATAGTGGTTTGCCAGTTGAGTTAATCAAAGAATGTTTAAAACGCCTTCCTCCCAATACTCTTGGGATTGATTTAGGCTCGCTCATCCGCAGTGTGCCTTATCGACACACAAGAACCCTTGATGAGATAGAAGAAATATGTACCTTACTTCCGAAACAACTCACAATGATTATAGCGGAACGGATATTGTATTCATCACCCACTGATGAGCAAATCAAACGATTTATTAATGCACTACCTAAAGTGAAGCAGCTTAATTTACAATCAAATAATTTATACATGTTGAATCATTTAAGTTGGTCAGAGCTCGAGGGTGTTGAAATTTTAGAATTAAGGGAAGATTGGTTAAGAGGTAGCACTTGGCCTCCACGCTATTTTGATTTTCTAAAATTTCTGCCGTTAACTGTAACAACCCTATATATTTATCTACCACGGACAGATCCAGAACGTGTCTATGATATAAAAAGAATGCGCGAAGATTTTTTTCATAAACTTCCACCAAAAATACATACATTAGGTTTGTATGCCTTTGATTTTTGTGAAGAGTCTGAGCAATTTAGTGTCCCTTCATCTGTCCACACTTTAAAATGGTTCTGGCACGTATCGTGTAAACCTGAGCTACTCACCCTCATATCCTCCTTATTCATTCACACCCTAGATTTAAGTGAAGGAAAACTGGGGGACTTGTATTGCAGGGAAATTTGTAAGCTGATGGCGGCTATTCCTGGGCCTATCCAGAATCTCATATTAGATAACAATCACTTTTATAAAAAGAAAATCCCGGAACTTGTTTCAATTCTAGAACACATTCCTGACACAGTAACGTCTATTAGTATGAAAAATAATCAACTGTTTCATAATAAAACCCTTGCTGAGCAAGATGAATTATTAAAAGCCTTAGAACCTTTCCGTTTGCGATTAATTTTAGAGGACAATGGGTGCGATGATTTGTTTCGAGCTGCCCCTCCTCTATTAGGCGCCATTAAGCAGCACCTGATAAGCGAAGATTCAGCGAATTTAATTGCTACTTATCTTGGTGCCAAAAACCCCACATTTTTCACAGGAAGACGTTCTAAAATGGAAGCTGTGTTACAAAAACCGGAGACGAGTGTAATAATGGAAAATAACTAAATGAAAACAATAAACTTTTAGTAAAAAGTGCAATTATTTTATTTAGGGTGGATTTAAATTGCATTAACTCATTTTACCAGTTACGTATCAACCATAAAACATCCCTGTGGATGTGCTATCCTAAATTAACTAACTTCTAGAGCCATATTCATTTAGACGACTTATCTTAGAATAAACTATAAATTCCCACATGAGATTGACATTCCAATGACGGAAATCACCTGTTTTTCGGGTACTCCCCTATTTTACCTTGTAATCCATTAAAAAACCCCTTTAAACTGTACGAAAAACTTGGCCCTATGACATTCCTGTACTAAAACTTAAGTATGGGATTTTACGGATGAAAAATCCTCTTTTTCTTTGAATAGAGCATTCTCTTTTAATATCTATCAAGTATCTCTGTTTATAAGCGAGTAGCAGTCTTATAAATTTACCTAGTCTTCTTTATAAGAAGAATCTTAATAAATGGTTATTGGCTAATTGTTGTCATTATATTCTTGTCGGTCATTGTTAAGGTATAAGTCCTTTCTGTAAGATGCTCGAGACAAGTTACCATTACTTGAACTACTTGGTTAATTTGTGTATAATATTTGCTTTTCTCATCAACTAAAACAATTATCTCGTAGGATAGCAGGTAACTAAAAGCTCTATTACATGTTTTACGTGATTAGATATTCTGTATGTCATTCTTAAAAATTAATCCTTATGGAGATAGATAGTAATGCGTCATGTCATTATTTGTGGGATAGGCACTATTAGCAGAGAATTGATTGAATATTTATCTGAGCAAAATTATATAATTACAGCAGTAACGCGAAATCCTCAGGCAGCAATTAGAGAATCAAGAACTAAAGTCACCGTAATTAGTTGGGAAGAAATCAAAGAAAATCCTCAAAAGTATTTTGAAGATTGTGTGGCAGTTATTAATTTAGCCCGACCAAATATTGGAACTTTGGCTAACCCGACTATAAAAATGAATGATTCACAAATATCTAAAATGAAAGAAGAGTTTAAAGTTGGGGGGATAACTACAACTCAGACCATGGCGACATTATGTGCACAGTATGGCACCCCAGGAAAAACGGTATTTTTAAATGCCAGCTCTTATAATCATTACAACTCCGATATTATTCCTCAAGATAAGCCATATAGCGATTTAACACCTTTAAGAGAAGACGATAGGCCGCTTGATTACTTAACAGAAGTTTCACGGGCCTGGGAAGAAGCTGCTATACCTGCCAGTGAGAGCGGGATTCGTGTGGTACATTTAGGTTTTGGTATGCTCATTGATCAAAACAGTACTGGTTTTAGCACTATCCATTCTCTTTTTCTACTAGGAATAGGAGGACGAATTGGTAGTGGTGAGCAATACATCCCTATGCTTACTATGCGAGACACTTTATCTTCTATACAACATTGCATTGAACATGATGAAATCACTGGCTATGTGAATATTGCTGGCTTTAATGTGAAACAAAAAGAATTAGTCGAAGAACTGGCAAAACAAGTTGATGAAAGACCCTTATTAAAACAAGCATGGACTTATATTATTTTAAAAGGTTTATTGGGTTGGAATAATTGCCTCAACAATATTACGAAACCAGAAATTTTAATTAAAACGGGTTTAGGTATTTTTGGCGAAGAACTACTTTTAAAAGGATTAACAATAAAAGCAGATAAATTAGCAGCGAGCTCTTTTCAATTTCAGGATACTAGTATTGCAGAAGCGATTCGCTATGCATTGGAGAAACCTAAAGGACAATTAGTAAGTACAAAAAACATTGATATTTCAAATTATTGTCAAATGGACGAATTAGAAATTGCACTTCAACTGCAAAACAAAGCTGAACCCAGTTCATCTACATTGACCAAGAGGAAATTATATACCGGTTCATCTTCACGAGAAGAGGCTTTGATAAAACCTAAATCGCATACCTCCGTCACAGGACACTCTATGTTCAGCTCCAAAAACAAACAGAAAGATATTGTAGTTAACCAAAAACCATGCTGTAGTTTAATTTAATTGGGGCGAGGCAATCTTTGGAACGAAAGTTTCTTTAAGCAAGAACATTAAATCTTTCACCATCAAATATAACTCAAATCTGTAGCTAATGAGACTTGCATCTTAATGGTACATAATCTGCAGTTAGCACCCAAATTATACATTCTTACTTCTGTTGCTGACTCAGATATTATTAAAATGTAGATGCAGGCTTTTCTGTCCAATTGGATTGAATACAGTTTAGTAGCTCAACCTTGTCCCCACAGACACTTTGAAAAACCGGCTACTATTCAATCAAGTCTAAGCTACATACACATAATTACTGCTACACCTAATTCTTATGACTCTATTGTGCATTAGGACTTAATAAAAACAGATTCATAACTTTGGTGCAGATTCTTTTCCTTTAGAACCCATATTTGTCCCGAGATCGCCTCATGCGTCTGAGGGAGATTATTTCTTATTAAGCTATGTTTGCCGAGAAACTATTATTAATGATTCTTGATGCGCAACATGTGGATGATAAACCGCTTGCTATATTCAACTACCGGATCGAGTACCTTTTGGTTTTCATGGATGTTGGGTGAATAAAAAAAGATTGGGGTCTAATCCCATGTAATTGCTTGTAATATGGCTCACTATAAATAGTGGTGGGTTGTAATTATAGGTTTGGTAAAAAATTACGCACTAAACGTTCCTTTTCATCAGACTCCCGGCCGACCCTCATAAAGTAGTAACGGAAACAATTAATCAACATGTGTAAAATCAAGACTTAATCATTTAGCCATTACAACATGGTGCAATTCAAACTAATCGCTGCTCCCCTGAACAATTTTATTAAGATGATTTAACATACCCTTGGGAATTTTTTTCCGAATATCTTCACGAGTTGTTTGTTTATCAGTTGTTCCACCTACTACCTTATCCAGCTCTTCTGGAACTATATTTTTAGGAGATTTTTTCGATTTTTTCATGATGCTTCTCACTAATTAATATGATTCATTATCAGTATAGTTCAAGTTTTGGGCTTAATCTGATATGGGTATTTAGTAGAACAGCACAGTTCCCTATTTCAACATTTTATTAATTGAACATGACCATTTCTATCAGATCCGAGTGCGAGAAGAAGTCGCATCTCTCTTTCAGGCGAAAGTCCGCGGTGGAGGGTGTAGCCAGCATTACCACATAGCGCTCTGTTGCCCATATGAACTCAAAACTTATTCGGTTAAGTTTTCGAATTAAACCAATATTTGTCTAGCTCAAGGTTTTAGGCTTTGCTGCAGATCGGAAATTACGGTCTTTGAAGACCGTAGCTTTATGACAATACCCAAAAACAATCAATTGGTATATCTCAGCAAAAAATTTCGTTAGCATATTACTATGTAAATGACTCCCATGAGAGTGAAGTTCATCTTTTGCGTCCTAATAACCCACGCAATTTTTATCTAGTTAATTAAGTAATTTCGGCAGGTCGGCTTGGTCCAAATTAGGTTTACTCGATACTCTCAATTTAATGGTGCGACAAACCCAATAACACTTAATGAGGGAAACTCCAATATTTCGGTATGTTTATCTATGCCTGACTTTTATTGACCAAGGTGCTTCAACTATATATACTTCAACGTTAATTTGCTCGACTGCAATGTATTTTTATTAGGATTCCCATGTCAAAAGAAAAATTTACGCTTCTTGCAAATCAAGTTAGAAAAAATGAAAATCTTTTCGACGCACTGCCAGAAGAGCTGATGAGCCAAATTTTTTCCCAACTTGATTTTAAAACACTTTGCACTGTCTCTGAGCTGAATAGGCAATTTTATCAAAATTTAGAGAGCTGGCCGGTGACTCCGGAATATACTTTTAACACATTAAGGAAGTTAACCCGAAATGTTGTACAATCTGAATATAATTACAAAAGCTTTATAGACAGTAAAATTAAAAAAAGATTAGCAAACATTCAAGATTGTTTATCTGAACATGGTAAAGAATTATTTGTCCTCGGAACGTGCCTCGCTATTATAGGAACTGTAGGCCTTGTCTTTTTAGGCATTATGTTAGATTTAAATCCAATCCTTCTATTGGGCATGACGTTTGCGATACCTGTTGTCTGGTCGTTAGTATACGCCATTACGACTTTTGCCAGCCTACCTCCCAGTAATTACAACGATCACCGTCGCTCTTTAAAGTCAAACGTCACTAAGGCCATAACTCAACTTGACTTATTTTTTAACAGAGTACCTCATAGACCAGTGCGCACAGAAGAGGATGAGGAATTGATTTCATTGTTGCTGAGGTCCTAATTAAAAGAAGATTCTATATTATTAAATATTTGTATTTTAATGTAATGGATGATTATTCGATCCCCCTTAAATTATCATTGATTAGCAAATAATGAACAATTTACGCACGGATTAGTGATAACTTCTAATAACTTAGAAGTACGTAATAATAAATCTATTAAAGAATATACATATTAAATTGTGAAGTTTCTAACTCCGTCCAAGGTTGAGCTGGTTTGATTCTTATCTTTGCCTGCAGCATCTAACCAACCTAATTGTTCTAATACGCGACGGGTACGATGTCCATGGTTATGTAGAGCATGGTTATAAATATCTTGCATGTGCAAATTAGCCTTATCTAGCTTGAGTCGTGATTTGCGAAAAAACCCAAAACAACCTAGTCTGTCTTGCGCTAACTGCTCTTCATATGCCTCAATAAAGGCGGCTAACCTTTGTTGGTTATCATTGCAGGATTGCTCCTCTTCGATTACTTTAGGTTCTGGTTCTGCGCACGTTATTATGGATTGGGACGGCGAAATAGGAGTATCCTTTTCGTGAGGAGGAGAATCTGGAAGTGTCTCAGAGGTGATATCGCTGTCGTCAGAAACGGGAGGCTCTTCTAAGTCGTTTAATACCAGCGAAAACGAATTTTTCAGTTCCGCAACAATTTCCTCTATGGTTTCGGTGGGTTCATTTGCCAGAGCTTTTTCAAATGCAAATTCTGAATTTTCGGGTACCGGAATGGTAAGTGGGCTTTGATTATGAGCGGCTAACAAGCAATGATTTACGGTAGTGAACATTTGAGCAGGAGAGTATTTCGCTTTGAGTGCTCGAATAAAAGCAGGAGATTTTGAGACAGAATATAAATTGATTGTATCGGGTGCTAAGAGTAAATTAAGGAGAAAAGCAGACTCCTCGGAATCTTCTAATTGAGCTACAGCTGTCTTAATAAGCTCGATTAATTTTTGCTGAGAAAGGATGAGCGTGCAGGTTTCAAGCTTTTGTTTTTCTTCAAAGGGAAGTACTGTATTGCCATGCAGAAGATGAAATAAAACGATGTATAAGAAATTCTTAAGTTCGGGAGCATCTAAGTGATTTCGAAATGCATACAGAGATAAAAGCTGACCTTCGCGTTCAAGGTTTAAAGTTGGTAAATAATGGTACAAATCTCCGGCCAGTAAAAGCCCCATCGATTTATCAGCTAAATTTTGAAGACTTAAATAATGAAATCTAGGTAACAGCATCTTTAAAGCATAGAGTTGTTGCTCAAATTCCAAAGAGACTCTATAACTTAAGGCTCTAAACAGTCGGATAGCCTCCAATAGATAACCATCTTTAGGCAAATACTCCAGTTTAGGTATAAGGGAAAAAAGTTTCTTCCACGAGTAGGCACTGGGAAGGCGCTCTTTGATAATAGCTCCATATATATCATTTAAGTATGCTTTTATTTGTTGATTTCGCTTTAAGTAGGTAGATAATTCATTATCATTATCTAGTGATTCGCCAAGTGAAATGATGCTGGTATTGTGCGCCAATCCTTCAGCTAAAATTGTTACACCGTTAGAGTCAAACTTATTGTTATATAATTGAATGTGAGTCAAAGTTGAGTTGTGTTTAAATGCTTGAGCAAGACATTCTAATCCGTCATTTGAAATTTGATTATTATTAAGGCTTAGAGTATGGATGGTCTTATTGGTATTTAATAGCTCTCCTAGCAATTTGGCTCCGCGATTACTAATCTCATTAAGCTCAAGATTGAGATCACTAAGACTAGTATTAGTTTTTATGCCTTCAACTAGTATTTCTATACCCTCATCATTAATCTGATTACCCATTAAATCGAGACCTACAAGTGTCGTATTTTCCATCAAAGATTCAGCCAGGTCTTTGATGCCAGTCTTATCAATTTCAATATATCCGAGATCTAGTACGGTCAATGTTGTAGTACTTTTCAAAACGCCACTAAGTTCTCTCAAGCCTTCGTTGCCTATTGCATTATCGAAAAGGCTAAGTTGGGTTAGCGAGGTATTTTTATTTAGCGCCTTAGCTAATTCCCTCATCCCAAGAGCCGTAATGTAGTTCATAGCTAAACTTAGCCATTTCAGATGCGTATTTTTTTCTAACACCTTTGCGACATTGATAATGCTTGCATCGGTGAAATAATTTTCAGTCAGGTTGAGTACCCTTAGGGAAGTTTTACTTATCAAGGCCTCAGCAATGCCGTCTATACCGGCATCGCCCATGTTATTCATGCCAAGATCAAGATCAGTTAAACTGGTACTAATTTTAATCCACGCTGCTAATTGTTGGGCGCGTTGCGGGGTAAGTTCAGTATTAAAAAGATTGAGCTTAGTTAAGCAAGGATTGGTTTTTAAGCCCTCTATCAAATTTTCAAATTCTAAATCATTGATTTTCCTACTAGAATATTCCAATGAATGTGAATTGACTGATTGATTTAAAGTTGTGTCTAAGTCGGTGCGCATATTCGCCTATTACGGATATAATTTATTTGTGTATTATATCCGTATATTAGACAAAATATAAACACTTTGACTCTGATTAAGATTTATTCCCTCAAATAAAGTGTTTCCTGTTAAGTGTCAATTGATTCCACGAATAAAAATCTGACAGATAAGAATGTATGCACATTTATACCATTTAGGATCAAACACTTGCAAAGGAGCCCACAGGTGCCACCGCCTCTATGTCGTGCAATTTTTTTAATGTTCCGCGAGTGCTTTTGGGCATAAAGAATCCGCGTTGAACCCGAAAAAATTTACCCAGCATCGTTGCTTTATCCAAACTCTCTTTAAGCAATGGTTTACTTTTTTCAGAAGGTGCACTTTGAATATAGTAAATAATCGCTTCTTTGTGCACTGCTAGTGCACTCAGTTGGGAAGGAGACAATAAAACCGGACTTCGTAATAATGCAATTAAGGTTTCAGGGGTATATTTATCCCCGCATTCAACTGGGTGTTGATGCTGGTTCTCCACGAGCGTTTTAAGAAATACAAATGGGTCCTGAACATTATCGGGATTATAGGTTTCTAAATCCACAGCCGGATGGTACTTCCAACGCCCAGGATGACGGATTGAGCTGTAAATTCCAATTGTTCGGTCTGTTGGATAAATGACACCAGGTTTTATCTCTGCATCAATTAATGCCTGCTCCATGGTTTCTAATAATTGTTTACATTCTTGTTCCCTACCTGGAGTAATATATAAGGTAAACTGCATGCCATCACTCATCCGTATACTACGCTCAAGCTCTTGTTCCCTGAATTTAATTGCTTTCTTGTAGAGCTTATCGACATAACTTACTAATTGATTCTGATTGAGTGTACTTTGAAGGAATAAAACTTTTATGCGTGTCCAGAATTGTTGAAATTTACTTACAAGCCTAATGTTGCTAAGAGACAGTGCTAATAGTATTGTTGATATACAAGATAGTTCAATAGATAAAAATTCTGTGCCGTAGGTACTGCGCTGGCGGAATTTTTGGTAATCATTAAGTGTTTCACTGAGCTGCCGTTTTCGAACCTGACATCGAGAATTAAAAAATTTATCATTAATCACTTTAAAAGGGACATTATTTTGTATGAGAAAAGGAAAAATCACCTCCCAAGCTCGATGCAAATCGTCTGACTGCACGCTCAATCGTGCTTTCCAATTTCGATCAATGTCTTTGTTGTATTGAGGTTTTCGGGGATAAAAATGGATGAAATTGGTGCGTGCCTTTATCAAATAGTCATGATTTTGATCAAATTTAGAAATAAAAGAAACGTCAGGCTCTAGAAAATCCGAATAACGCATGCTTGAATTCTCGATTGAAGGTGAGCCATAATTTTATCAAATCGAGCAAAATAAATCTACATAGATACTAAGATACACATCCTAATTCTCATTGTTGATATAAGTCTTCATTATTTATAATGCAAAAAAAATGGTCGATTAAATATGCCTTTTTCTCAACAGGAAATTTTTGTTTAAACAATGGATAAGAATCAATCCGAACTTAAACATGGATAATGAGGTGAAAAAATTGATGAATAAGCTGAATCTTTTTCATTAGTTAAAGAACGATACCTTCGGTTATAATGATCTTGATCAAACTCTGACAGATGGTTCTGAGTGATAAATTCCACCCCACCATATTTGTTTTCATAGCTAGAAATAATCTGTTGATAATTAATAGGATGTAAATCGTAAAATTGAATAATTTTATTTTGCATATTTTAACAGAGTTTTTCACAAAAAATTTTGCATATTTAGCAAGAAATTATAATATTAAAAAAAGAAAAATCAATCACAGCAATTCCCGCTTATAGTTTGTCAGCTCAAAAACATGCCTGTTATAAATTTTATAAAAAAAGTCACGGTCCTTTAAGTTCCCTCTTTAAATCAGAAAACATTGAGTTTTGTCTATTTAAAAACGTTTAAAATGCATCCGTACAAATCCACTTTACCACCCTTAATATACTTTCTTGTGCAAGCTACGCATCTGTTCCACTATATGTCACACTTTTAATTAGTCCATAATCTGTAAAGTGAATTTTGTCAGGATGACATATAAGGTACTTTGCTAATACGTTATTTTCATAGTGCAACCAATCTGAGGGCCATTTTGGAGCATCCATAGTTCCAAAATTGTTATTGATAGCAGCCATATTTTCAAAAATCCAAAGCACGGCGTAACTATTAATTCTTTCACCTTTTTCTCCTTTCAATTGATAAGCATTCAATAGTCCAGGAATACGCATATTAATTAAAGCCTCGGAGACTTCACGTTCATATTCGTAAACATCTGCATCTGATTTTAGATCATGCTCATGAAATGCAAAAATTAACATCTTATTAACTCCAATCACGATTTCACTTCAGTGTGAAATTTACTCAGGCAATAGTTTACGAAAATAAAATTACAGATGCACTTATAAGCCCTTATTAAGATGGGAATTATTTATTGTTGGGAATCGCTGAACAATCTCTAAGATGTTTTAAAATTTAATTATCACATCCCTACCTTCATCTTACATGCGGTAAATCACATTCATAATCAAATCAAGCGATTCATCCGCTGAACAAGCCAGGTTATTCCCTGTGAATGGTATTACTATTGCGATTGCTGCAGATTTGGTCATAATACTGTTAATCCCAGGATGTTTAAAATAGAGCATTGGGGTATTGATACACAGACACTTGCAACCGGTGAAGAAAAATGAGTTCTGTTGATGATAAATACAAACCCGTTCATGAGTTGTTACCGCCAGTACTTCATGGAAAATATATTACGTTAGAGCCACTTTCGCTCTTGCACCTTGATGAATTGATAATCGCTGCACAAGACGGAGAACTATGGAAATTATGGTACACAACAGTACCCTCCCCTGAGACCATGAAGGATGTTATTTGCTCTTTATTATACGCACAAACACAAGGCAGCATGCTTCCGTTCGCAGTAATACATAATAGAACAAAAAAACCTGTGGGAATGACCGCCTATCTCAACATAAGTATGGCAAACAGACGGGTTGAAATAGGCCACACGTGGTATCGAAAAAGCCTGCAAAAAACGGTGGTAAACACAGAAGCTAAATTATTACTACTGACCCATGCTTTTGAATTAATGAATTGTATTGCCGTGGAATTTAGAACTCATCAGTTCAACACGAGCAGTAGAAGAGCTATTGAAAGATTAGGGGCTAAATTAGACGGCATTTTACGCAACCATATGATTATGCCCAACGGAACCTTACGGGATACTTGTGTATACAGTATCACTAAGGAAGAATGGCTTACTGTAAAAGCACATTTGCACTATTTATATAATAATTTGCTGCTGTCTAGCGCACTTTAATACCACTACCTCTGCTGCAATCCTAAATTATTCTTTAAAAGGGACTTAGGATATACTCGATCCATTGTTATAAATACTTAGGTCAACCAAAAATTTCTTTGTTAAATAAACACGTGAAATATGAATACTAACTCGTAGTTGGAAATTAAAATCATGATAGAACTCTTACCTTATACCATAAAATGGAAAAACAATTTTAACAAATTAAGAGATTTATTGTTGTCAATGCCAAATAACTTATTTTTGGAGATAGCCCATATCGGCTCTAGGTCTATTGAATCAGCACCAGCAAAAGATATTGTTGATATTCAATGCGCTATTGATTCCTTTGATAAAATCGAACAAGTGAGATCAGTTCTTGAGCCAATGGGGTTTGTTTACATTGAGGCATTCAATCAGGATCATGTTCCATTTCATTCACATGACTATTTTTCATCTGGGTGGGAAAAACGTTTTTTTACAGGCACTTATTAAAATCAGTCATTCAATATACATATTCGGCTAATGAACAGCTTAAACTGGCAATTTGCTGAGCAATTTAGAGATTTTATGGTTACTTATAGTGATGCCCATATGCATACATGCAATTTAAGGAAAGATTGGCATCATCTGGTGTTGATAGATATGCATATTGCTTAATAAAAGACAGTGTCATCGATTTACTGTCTTTGCAATTTTTCAAACCTAACAACTAAAAAAATAGTTTTTACACCTAGTGTAAATGGCTCCAAACTTCAGAATACATGAGCTTCTATTTCAAATTTGTAATTGTCATTTATATTATTTCAATTTAAGTAAAAATATTAGTGATTTTAACAAGCATAGATTGGAGCTGTCTCATAAGCTTAGGATGGATCTTATTACTTCTGATTTTTGATAAAAATTGGGCTTTGAAAACCCTCATTTATGCCTTATAAATTCCTAAATGTTTAGCTTCTAAATCACCATAATTCTGAGGCTCCTACATCAATACAGTAAAATAATTTCTGCTCCCCGCACCGATCCCAGATCTTCCTTTTGACAGGCAAGCTGTAAATGGAAGGTTTGGTCCGAAGGTATATCCATAAATCCGAATAAAGATAAAAAAACAATTGAACATTGGTTAATAAACAGTGAAACGAAATGTAATTAATTTTGTATTTTAATCTTAGTTGAATTAAAATCGAGCAAACTTACTTTAAATTTAACTTATGAATAAGAAGCTGCGGAAAATAATTGATGAACAAAATATTACTGAATTAACCGACTTTTTAAATGAAAATCCCGATGTTGATTTAAATCATGTGACACCCAATGGTCTATCCGCCTTATGGTGGGCACTCATGCCTCCCCGGGGGAAACAACCCTCAAAGGGGATTATAAAACTCCTCATCAGCTCGAACCGAATCGATCCAAATCAAAATTATGGGCACACGACACTGGTGGAATATTCATCTGTTTACCCGCCCATTCATAAAATAATCACTCAATATCAGAACGACTATGATTCAGAGCAATTAATCGAAATACCCCAAAATAATTTAAATCAATTTATAAACGATGGACAGAATACTCATGCCAGTTTTGTAATGGCTGCCGTTGATAAAGCAATAGGTAATTTTTATACACGTTATGGAAAAATAGCACTTTCTCCTCAGGAGACTTCGTCAACCATAGAGCACTGGTTAAAAACCCTGTCCACCCACTCTGAAGCAACGAAACTGTCCGCACTGTTAGCAATAAAAAGAGTTCTTAGTGAGGTGAATCAAACACGAAGCTATAAACTTCCTGATAATAAAACGGTTTCACTCAGTAATGCTCAAGTACTTTCCCTTGTTTGGGTCGCCTTAGAAGATAAAGACCCGGCACGTTATGTAGCGAACACGGGAATGACTGAGGCAGAAGTTAGCTTGAGAAAAGAGCGTTTAATCGAGCACTTGGCTATGACTCAAAATGAATACGGAAAAGGAAAACCCGCTTGTGTCATTGGCACAAGAAATCAAATCATTTCCTGTCTTGACCAAATTCATGTGGATGTCAAAATAATCAATACGAATAACGTGCTGACTAAAGAAATTTTAATACAGCAATATCAAGCGTTTTGTGCTGATCAGTTAAAACAATTGGAAGTTAAAGACCATGATTTATTTCAGGAATATTTGAGTAGTTATGTTTTAAGGGGATTACCGGGTGGTCAGAGTGAGGAAATGCCACCCAGTTTTGCACTCTTGAACTGGGTAGAAACCTTTCAAAAAAAATTTAAAGAATCTATTTTGTCTTCTTTTAAAAAAATAGAATTCTCATTGGATGAGGAACTTGTTTACTTACTTAACCCCAATAGTGATAAGTATCCGGCGCTTTGTCATAGTTTATTTCCAGCTTTAGAGCAGCTTAATTTTTTGGCCTCAGAAGATTCCCTGGCGCCCATGAGTGCCCCTTCATCATCACGTAGTCTGGATATACTTGCGAGTCTTGCCAAAAACCAAACGCTTACCGAAAAAATTCAACATCTGCAGCATTATTGGTTACAGCAATTTGATGAGGAACGATTAACCACTTGGTTAGCGAAGAATAATTTATTTAAAACTTTTTTGGCTCAATGTTCTGTAGAAGAAAAATCAACGTTCTTACGGTCCTACTGGCAAATGCTAACCGAAAAAACACTTTTTGAGGTAACAAAGCCCTCCTTCTCCTCGTTAATAACCTACTTATCCAAGCATGTACAGGCAGCGCTGCCTGATTTAGGCCAATGGGTGAATCAATTAACCCAAGAGGAAAAGCATTCTTTCTTTGAAAAACTTATCCGCTTGGAAATGGCGAATTATAATTGTGAAAAAAACGCCTTTATCTTATCAGAGGCTCTTGCTTTTGCCGTGTCCATAGGAAATATTGCTTATTTTCCCTTTCATAGCGACATTACTTTGAAGGATAGCGATTTTCGTGGCATTAATCTAGAACATGTGGATTTAACAAAGGTCAAATTCCAAGGGTGCGATTTGAGATTGAGTTTGATTACGCACAATCAAACCGTGCGCAAAGATCATCTGGACGGATCTCTGGTGGAATTTACTTGGCCTTGGTTAAAAATGGCACTCAAGCATCAGCAAACGGATAATTTATTCTCAGATGAGATCACTCCTCGTGAATGGCTTCTTCTTGCAGCCTACTACATGAATCAAAATGAACTGCAGCATTTGTTAGCCGTGAAGGCGTTCGCAGATGCTTTTTGCAAACCAAATATGCAGCAGGAGTTATTGCACACAATCCTTTTGAATAATCATTCTAAAGAACTCTTCGCGTACATAATAAATCACCCTGATTTTCTACCAACTGTTTTAGTTCAAAGCGCTTTCTTCGGTGCAGTGTTTATGAAGGAGACAAGTTTACTTTTCTGGATAACTGAAACCAATCAACTAGACTTACTGAAAATAATTTTTGTCGATCCTAAAATTTATGCAAATCTATTAGATACGCAAAATGCCGATGGAAACACGCTTCTTCATATAAGCGACACCGAGACAATCACCAAGTTTTTCTTAGAAGAGGTGCAGGGTATAGAATCTTTATTTTCGGTGAAAAACAATCTTGGAGAATCCGTACTTCATAAAGCTATACGTCAAGCCGATATCGTACTGTTTCGCTCGATATTAACCAGCGGTTTCTGTGATACTACACTGTTGACTATGCAAAATAATCATCAGGAAACGATCCTTCATCTCGCTGTAAAATCCGAGCAACCTTTCTTTCTTAACGAAATACTCAACAGTCCACACTGTAATTCTGCCCTTTTGGAAGTAAAGGACGCGCAGGGAAAAAATTGCCTGGAATTAGCATTAAAAAATCCTGTTTATTTTAATTTAATATTGGAAAGCCCTCATTTGACCCGAGAGATGATGATTCCACTAAATGGTAAATTGAATATATTGGGCGTTATATTGTATTCATATTTAACCCCACCTCAAAAATTAATATTAGTTCAAGCCGTTTTAAATAGCCCTTATGCACAGGCGCTGATGCAAGAAAACTTAGAGGGATTAAGCCCATTATATGTTGCAGTGCACCAAAATAAACTTGATATTGTTCAAGCTTTTTTAAATCATCCTTATTGCACCACTGCCCTTCTGAAAAGACAAGAGTTTCAAGGTGATGGATTGACTCCGCTTCAGGCTGTTATAATGCGAAACCTAGGCGATGGAACGATTGAAGAAGCTTTTTTACAAAGTCCTCTGTGCACCATGGACGTTTTAAAAGTAAAATTTCGGGGCGGTTTCACTTGCTTAAAAAGCTTACAACAACACGTTGCTTGGGACAAATTAAAGCCATATGTTGAAGAAAAAAATAAGGCTTTTTTAGCAAGCCAGTCGTTTATGAACATTGAGGTTCATACTACCGATGGAGCATTTGTAGAAACCGTCGATAGATTAAGGAACTTATTCGCGACGCTTTTCGAACCATTGGATGATTTTTTAGTTCCTGCATTCCAGCAAGCAATGAATCAATATAATCAAAATAAAGATATCGGTGCTTTAATAAAAACGTGCTATCAAGCCTTAACAGCTTCCGAATCTCAACTCAAAAATAACAGGAATTCGTTGCGTGATGATTCAAGCGAATCAGATAGTGCCGAGGAGCTGATGGATGACTTTTATGACTCAGATGATTCGAGAAAATCTAGTTTTTCGAGTGACTCAGACAGTTCTGATGAGCCCAAAAAAGTAGACATTGATGCTCTGGAAATGGTTTCCCAAATTCGAGCCCAGATTAAAACGTATGAGCTTTCTCTGATCGAAAGAATTAAAACGGCAACCACAAATTATCTAAATTGGACTACAACGCATGCTCATGGACATCGATTTGTCACGCGATTTAGTCATTTCTTCCATGGAAGCAGTGGTAAAGCAAGGGCACAGCATGTTCTGAATTTAATTAATGATGGAGCAGACTATAGTGTACTTAAACCTATCCTCGATCAAGCGACACATGATTCAGGGCATAGAAAACATTCCTACAGCCGATACATACATGCAGGTATCAATAATTTGGCGCAGGACGATATTTTGGAACTACCAGATAATGAGTTTATATCAATGCTTCCTTTTAAATATTCTTAGGTTCCATTTGTACATTGTGCTCTTTTTGAGCTTCATAAGTACGGTTGCTATAAAATATTGATTTGGCTTGAGTCACTCTTTTTGCACATAATTTTTGAAATGATTTTTCGTAAACCGCGATTTGCTCTTGAACTGCCTGTTCCACTTCAGATAAGTAATCATCAATCGTTGTACTAACCTTTGCAACCAAATTCAGATCATCATTTTTTTCATAGCCCGAATATAAAATAATGTATTCAGAGCTGTTATTTAATAAAAGATTTAGCATATTAGAGACATTATTATTAGGCTGCCATTCTGCTCTTTTTTTACATTCAAGAACATTTTTACTCGCATCCCATTCATAGAGATTGGTTACATTGATAACAGAAATAGAACGGTTACTTGATTTTAAATCGTGTTGAAGTAGTTTTACTTGTTCTAAATCAAAAATATTGATAATTAAAGGCTCGATTTTTAACCATTCAGCAGCCTTTTTACATTGTAAAAATCGCTCTTCGGAAGACAGAAAAAATGAAGTTCCTAGATCCTCAGCTCGTGCATACAATTTTTTTAATCCTATTTGCCCCCAATCGCCATTTTGTTCATACTCTTCTAGCATATGATATATGTAGACTCCTGCATTTTCCTTGTATAATTTCGCAAACTCAGCTCTATTACTACTCATAAGAAGCAGATCAATCATGAGCTGGTTATGCTCAATCGCCGCCGAATTTATATCAGCGAGAATAACATTGTCGCATAAGGCGCTTAACTCTGGCAGCATGGAAGTCACAGAGCCTTCCCCTATTATTAAAGTGCTTTTATTTTTAGTATCACTAGGAGGGAATTTTTTAGTGCGCAATTGTTCAATAATTTGATCTACTTTGCGCTCATTAGAAATAATATAAATTGTCATAAAGTAAAATAACACGAAGCATATTTGCATCACATTGTGTCATAAAACAAAACAAAGATCCTGAAGTTTTCAATAAGAATGAAAATAAACGATTGTTTGGAAGCATAATTAGAGGATATTCAATTCTTTAAACGTTTACATCTTATTAAAAAATTATATATTAGGAGGATTAAATTTATCATCCAGACGTTTTTCTACTGAAGGTTCTTCATTTCTATTGCCAAAAATAGAGTACACAGTTAGATTTCCAGCTTGATTTTTACTCTTCATTGACTGTCTGAATCCATGAAGTAAATCAATAATTTGATTATGTCCCATAATCGTGGCAATGTCTGTTGCGGTTAATGTTACTGTTTTATTAAGTGAGTTAGTTTTTGATTTAATTAATTCTTCAGCTGTAATTCGTGTATGTTCATCCTTATAACACGCTACTTTTATTGATGATGTATCCAATTCATAGACTGTTTCACTGGCTCCTTGCTGCAATAAAATACTTACAATTTCTTTGTATCCATATCTCGCGGCAACAAAGAGCAAATCATTTTTTTCTTCGTAATTGATTGAGAATTTTTCTAAAAAAAACAACACCAAAGAGATATGTCCGTATCTTACTGCTTTTTGAACGAGTTGTGTTTCAAATTTTTCTTCATCATCAAACGCCTCTTCATCTATTTGCATTTGATTGGTTCTTTGCAGGCCATTACCTGCATTTATTTTATCACTATAATTAAGTAATAACTCACAAGCCTTTTTATGCCCTATTTCAATAGCAATAAATAAACTTTTTTTAACATTTAATGATCCATTAGATACATCATGGCTATTTATAAACAGTTCTATGAAGTCACTTCTATTTTCTAATGCGGCATAAGTTATAACTGAAAAATCGAATTTATTCTTAAAGTTAAAATTTTGCATCGGGATATATTCAAGTACAAGTTGTGCTAATTCTAAACTGTGCTTTAGAGATATATAGTACCAGGCATCATGACACTCCTCTATTGATTTAAAAACCGCTTTATTCTTTAGTAATTTTTCAATTAAGCGTGGTGACGCTTTATTGACTATAGCTAAATGTAAAGGACTGGAAATTGAGCTATCAGAGGTTGTATTTAAAATCTGTCCGGCTTCTATTAGAGACTCGACTGCTTTAAAATCATCACCGCATATAGCCACCCTCAGCCAATTTGTGCCTTTATCTGTAACTTTTTTCATTTTATCTGGGGTCGGAGAATGTATTTCTTTCCACGTCTTATTTTTATATAAATTTTTAATTAAATCAGGCCAATTAATTATTTCATAATCGTTACGGGTAACTACAAAATGAGCATAAAAAATTGCATCACTAAATTCTTTCTCCAACATCTGGGCCACAATCAAGGAGTCTTCCACGCTTACAATTGGCAATTGATTGGGTCCTGCAACATGCCAAAGCATGGCTTTAGAATCCCAACTGACCACAAATACATGGTTCATTTGATTAAATAAGATACTTAAAGGATGATTCAGATTAGAATTTATGGCCATAGTTGCAATCAAATTTAAAACATCAATAAGCTCTGTAAGCGTGTATACTCCAGAAAAACTCTCCGGTAACGGAACAATAGAATCTGTATAGGCAAAATAACTCCGATTCGGACCTATTATAGAATCAAAATTTAACTCATTTTTTTGATTGATATCAACTCGGTTTACGATGTCCATGAACCCCAGGATATTAGCCGATTCAGCGTCATATAACTCTTTCCAATTAGTTAAGTTATTTTCCACTTGATGCATCGTCATTATTAATTGGTTAAACTCTTTAATTTTCCCAGCTGATATTACGAGTATGGATGCTATTCCAATTCCGAAGCATAATCCTTCTTCGACTCTCGGGCCAAGTCTTTCTTCTAGTAAAAACTTCCAGGCCTTGGCTTTTTGAACTATTAACGTATGATAATCAACGTAAAGAGTAATACCTTCGTTCATAAAGTTCCCAAGTGAAATTTGGGTCGCATTATACTTGGTAATAAAGAAATAAAAACATAAAATATCAAAATATTGTCAAATAATTCAAATACATACAAAAATTATACAATTAAAGGACGACAATTTTTCATTTTGTATTTTAATAAAACTTAACAATTATCCATAACGATGAAAAGAAAGGGGTAAATGCGACAAAATAGATCCACTTTGAAAAATATAGAATTAAATCAGTGCCTTATAAAATGCCAGATATCGTACTGGTTTCTTCGTCGCGATGCGCCACCCAATGACAATTAATTTCATCATGGCCATGGCTATTATCAAAATGACCCCGACAAATCATAAGCATAATGGTAAAAAATACTCACACAGATTGCACGACTTAATCTGTCATTGCTGCTTTGGTGGTTACCTCAATATTTTATTGTTATTTAATAGCACCTAATGATCTTTTGCCAACCTCACGCAGGGGGGGAACCATCAAAATATTTAGCAAAATGCTAATTTATGGAGGGCTGCCCACCTGCATGAGGACGACAACTCATTAATTCACAACAATATTGTGCATTCAATATTATGAGGGGATACAAAAGCCGCGGAGGTGAGGATATATCCAAATATCTAGCAAAGTGCCACTTTATAGGATAGATCCCCGCCTGTGCAAGGAAGACAATTAATTAATTTACAACAATATTATAAATTAAAAAATAAATCGAATATTTAGGAAATGAGGAGTAAGTGAGAAGCACCCTAATCCGAAATTTTACGCCAGGTAGTACCCTGTATTCCATCTTCAAGTTCGATACCCCGACTTAATAATTCATCCCTTATTTGATCAGCCCGGGACCAGTTTCGTTCCTTACGAGCCTTAAGACGTTCCGCGATAAGCTCATCTATAACTGAGCGCTCATTATCGGCCAAACCTGACTGTAAGAACGATATAGGATTCTGCTGTAACAAACCCATAACGTCTCCCAAATGTCGTAACGTTCGAATTAAAACAGGAGAATTATCTTTATTAATCTCATGACTTATCTGAAAGAGTACGGATAAAGCAACAGGGGTGTTAAAATCATCATTCATTGCTTCATTAAACCGCTCTATCCATTCTTGATTTAAATCTCCTTCATCAGAAACACTATCAGCCTCCTTTATTGACTGATAAAGCCTTGCCAATGCTTTTTTTGCATTCATCAGATTTTCTTCAGAATAATTAAGCACACTTCGATAATGACTGCTGAGAAGAAAGTAACGAATCACTTCAGGATGGTGATCTTTTAGAACATCAGCAATGGTTAAAAAATTACCTACTGATTTTGACATTTTTTCATGATTCACTTGGAGCATTCCTGCATGCAGCCAATAATTAGCAAAAGTTTTACCTGTAGCGGCCTCACTTTGAGCAATTTCATTCTCATGATGTGGGAACTGTAAATCCTGCCCTCCCCCATGAATATCAAAATGCTCACCTAATTCATCCATTGCCATTGCGGAACACTCAATGTGCCAACCGGGTCGACCGTGGCCCCAGGGAGAAGGCCAGCTTGGTTCATTCGGTTTTGCTTTTTTCCATAAAACAAAATCTAACGGCGAACGCTTTGCTTTCACAATTTCCACTCGCGCTCCTGAAAGAAGCCCCTCTATATCTTTATGTGACAGTTTACCGTACTCAGCAAAGGAATCTACCTGATAACACACATCGCCTTCATTATTGATATAAGCATTGCCTTTATCTAATAATCGCTCAATTAGGGTTACTATTGAATTTATATGATCCGTTGCGCAGGGTTCAAAATCAGGTGCAAGAATATTTAAAGCCTGTGTATCTTCATTCATAGCTTTAATGTTTTCCGAGGTCAATTCCTCAATGGTTATTCCTCGTTCATTCGCACGAGCAATTATCTTATCGTCAATATCAGTGATATTTCGCACGTAGTTTACAATATAGCCTTGAGAGCGAAGATAACGGACAATAACATCAAAAGAAACCATTGAGCGTGCATGCCCTAAATGACAACGATCATATACCGTTATCCCACAGACATACATACCAATTTTTCCGGGAACCAAGGGAACAAATGGTTCTTTTGCGCGTGTTAAAGAATTATAAACGTGTAACATTTTTCCCCCTAACTAACCTTACCCCATGTGTCTTTGAGATCAACAATCCGATGAAAAGCCTGAACCTTGCCTGCATCAACCGAATTCACACAATAGTATCCTAAACGTTCAAATTGAAACACGTCTCCCTCAGCCTGATGAGCTAATGCTGGTTCACAAAACGCTTGCACTTCGTGAAAGGAATCATGATTCAAATAGCGCAGGAAATCCTCGTCGCGAGCAGGATTGGGATCGGTGAACAATCGGTCATACTGGTAGATCATAACGGGATAGGCCTGAGCACAGGAAACCCAGTGAATAACCCCCTTCACTTTACGATCTTCGGGATTTTTTCCTAAAGTATTTTCATCATAAGAGCAATGTATTTCAACTACCTCCCCTGCCTGATTTTTTATAACTTCATTACATTTAATCACATAGGCATGTCGTAAACGTACTTCGCTTCCAGGAGAAAGGCGAAAATACTTTTTAGGAGGATCTTCCATAAAGTCCGAACGCTCAATATACACTTCGCGAGAAAAAGGCAGCTCACGGGTTGCGGAATCAGGATCTTGAGGGTAAAAATGTGCCTTGATTTGCTCCACTTTACCTTCTGGATAATTGGTAATTACTACTTTTAAAGGATCCATAACGCATAAAGCACGTTTTGCCGTCTGATTTAAATCTGCACGGACACATTCTTCTAATAAAGACATATCAATTAATGAGTCACTGCGTGAAATTCCAATCATCTCGCAAAACTGGCGGATAGCCGCAGGAGGATAACCTCTTTTGCGCATGCCTTTTAATGTGGGTAAGCGTGGATCATCCCATCCACTGACAACATTTTTTTCCACCAACTCACGCAATTTACGTTTACTGGTTATAGTATGCGATAAATTAAGACGAGCAAATTCGGTTTGCACAGGCTTAGCGGGTAAAGGCAAATTATTAATCAACCAGTCATAAAGGGGTCTATGATCCTGAAATTCCAAAGTACATAAAGAATGGGTAATTTTTTCCAAAGCGTCTGAGACGGGATGAGCATAATCGTACATAGGATAGATGCACCAGGCATCACCTGTTCTCTGGTGGTGCGCATGACGTATGCGATATAAAACCGGATCTCGCATATTCACATTACCAGATTTCATATCAATTTTGGCCCGTAATACATGAGCACCATCAGCAAACTCACCGGCTTTCATACGTGCAAATAAATCCAGGTTTTCTGATTTCGGCCTGTTTCGGTAGGGACTATCTTTACCTGGTTCTTGTAAAGTTCCTCGATAAGCACGAATTTCTTCCATAGTCAGGCTATCCACATAAGCCAGATCTTTATTAATAAGTTCAACAGCCAAATCATAAAGAGATTGGTAATAGTCGGAACAATGAGTCAGAGCACACCACTCAAAACCTAACCATTTGACATCATCAATTATTGCATTAACGTATTCTTCCTCTTCTTTAATAGGATTCGTATCGTCAAACCGCAAAAAACAGGTCCCTATGAATTCATTAGCCAAACCGAAATTTAAACAAATGGATTTGGCATGCCCAACATGTAAATAGCCATTTGG
Source organism: Legionella sp. (assembly GCA_030694525.1). Lineage (GTDB taxonomy): Bacteria > Pseudomonadota > Gammaproteobacteria > Legionellales > Legionellaceae > Legionella. Next base: position 48,419 of record JAUXYG010000086.1, read on the forward strand.
TTCAGGAGGAAAACGCGTAACTATTGCGTTATGTTTTTTATTATTCAAGTCATCGGTAATTAACTGTCTGATGAAATGCGATCTTTTTTCATTAATTTCTGTCATTTATATGTTCCATTATCGATTGCATGACGCATAGAGCTCATTAATAAAGCTCCTGCTTCAAGATAATTGTGATTTTGTTCATAAGCTTCTAAAACTTGAGTTATTAAAGCAGCTCCAACAATTACTCCATCAGCAAAAGCAGCAACTGCTCCCGCCATTTCCGGAGTTTTAATACCAAATCCAACCATCAAAGGGAGTGTGGTTTGGGCTTTCCGATACTCATACTGCGATTTTAAAGCTGAAATATCCAGGGCATTTGAACCAGTAACACCTTTTAACGACACATAATAAAGATATCCAGCGGCATATTGATTAATTAATCGCATGCGTTCATCAGTTGTCGTAGGTGAACATAGGTAAATACTGTAAAGTCCATGCTGCCTCCAGATAGCAGCCAGCTCCTGGCTTTCTTCTGGGGGTAAATCAACCAAAATAGTTCCATCCACTCCAGCGTCTACTGCATGCTGAGCGAAAAGCTCATATCCATAGTGCTCTATAGGATTGAGATAACCCATAATAACTACAGGTGTGTCATTATCCTGTTTCCGAAACTCTTTTACCATATTTAATACATCTTTTGGATGAATAAAATGAGCTAATGCACGCTCCATAGCATGCTGAATAACCGGGCCTTCAGCCATAGGATCTGAAAAAGGAATTCCAATCTCAAGAATATCAGCACCCGCTTTAACTAAATCATGCATTACAGGGACGGTAACTTCTGGATGAGGATCCCCTGCAGTAATATAGGGGATGAGCATCTTTTTTCCAGTGGCTTTGATTCGAGTCAAAGTTTTATCGATTCGGTTCATTATGCACCTGAGTAAAATCTAAATATTATAATTACACTGAAATACCATCAATTGCGGCAACAGTATGAATGTCCTTATCTCCACGCCCAGACAAATTCACAATGATTGTCTTATCCTTGGCCATTGTACGTGCCAGTTTCATGGCATAGGCTATGGCATGACTGGACTCCAGGGCCGGCATGATTCCTTCTACTTTTGTTAACGTGCGAAAAGCTTGCAATGCTTCGTCATCATTTATAGCTTCATAGATTACTCTTCCAGAATCCTTTAAGTAAGAATGCTCAGGCCCTACACCAGGGTAATCCAGGCCAGCTGAAATGGAGTGAGTGTCTTTAACCTGGCCATACTCATCACAAAGCAGATACGTTCGATTACCATGTAACACTCCAGGTTTACCCGCTATTAACGAGGCTGAATGTTGACCAGACTCCAAACCTTTACCTCCTGCCTCAACCCCATAAATTTTAACTGAAGAATCATTTAAAAAAGGATAAAACAGACCAATAGCATTCGAGCCTCCACCAACACATGCCACCAGCGCATCAGGTAGACGACCTGTTTTTTCCAAACATTGCTCCCTTGCTTCAATTCCGATTATTGATTGAAAGTCGCGAACAATTTGAGGGTAAGGATGGGGGCCCGCTACAGTTCCAATAATATAAAAAGTATCATCGACATGACTGACCCAATCTCTCATTGCTTCATTAAGCGCATCTTTAAGTGTTTTCGAACCTGAGGTGACCGGAACTACTTCTGCACCTAATAATTTCATGCGATATACATTGGAAGATTGACGTTTTACATCTTCTTCACCCATGTAAACCACACATTGAAAGCCTAATTTTGCGGCAATTGTCGCGGAGGCGACCCCATGCTGGCCGGCTCCTGTTTCGGCAATAATTCGGGTTTTACCCATTCTTTTTGCTAACAAACCCTGTCCGACAGTATTATTAATTTTGTGCGCACCCGTATGATTCAAATCTTCTCTTTTAAGATAAATTTGAGCTCCACCCACAAGCGTACTTAAGCGCTCAGCATGGTACAGGGGATTGGGACGGCCTACATAATCTGTCAATTCATGGTGAAGTTCGGCTAAAAACTCAGGATCGTACCGGTATTTTGCGTAGGCATTATTCAATTCCTGCAAAGCATGCATCAGAGTATCTGCTACGAACATACCGCCGTATCGACCAAAATGGCCGTGCTCATCTGGAAGTTCTTCATTACTCATGTTATGCCCCATAATGCGTTAATAAATCGACTCATTTTTTGATGATTTTTAATACCGGGAGATGACTCAATCCCACTACAAACATCAACTGCATATGGAGATGAAGAATTAATCGCATCGCGCACATTTTCTTCATTCAACCCTCCAGCCAGAATATAAGGTTTTGCTAAATCATCAGGTATAATTGACCAATCAAAAGTGAGACCCGTGCCCCCTTTACTTGTGGCAGAGGGAGTATCTAAAAGTATAGCTCCTGCTTGAGAGAACTCATGAGCCATGTCTGAAATATGTGAGCCGTTTTCTGGGTGGATTGATTTTATATAAGGTATTTTAAACTGATGACAGAACTCAGGCGACTCATTACCGTGAAATTGCAGGGTGTTAATGGGTAATTCATTAAGCAGTTCTTCTACAAAATGTTTTTCAGGATTGACTAAAACGGCGACCACATTAACCAATACCGGGATCTTGTGAAGTAATTTCCTTGCTTGAGTTAAAGTTACATGGCGTTTGCTGCCTTTATAAAAAATTAACCCGATGGCATCAACGCCGAGATGAATCGCATAATCGATGTCTTCAGATCGCGTCATTCCACACATTTTTACTCGAATACGAGAGGGTTTCAATCATTTCTCCCACAGAAATAATGGGCCCAGATTATTTTGAAGAATAGCAAATTGTTGCGGATAGGTCACCTGAACCAAATAAAGCCCATAAGATGGCGCTGTTTCGGCACCTAATTTACGATCTTTTGCTTTTAACACTTCTTCTACCCAGGACACAGGATGTTTTCCTGAACCAACAGCGATTAAAACACCAGCAATATTGCGTACCATATGATGTAAAAAGGCATTGGCAGTAATATCGATTACAACTAAATCACCAGAGCGTGTCACTTGAAGATTACTAATATGGCGCATCGGTGTATTGGATTGACATTCAACGGAACGAAACGAAGTAAAGTCATTTTCTCCTAACAGACTTTGCCCTCCCTGATGCATTAAACGATGATCCAGTTGTCGGTATTGCCAGGTCACATTACTTCTTAATAAGGCAGGTCTAATCGCCCCATTATAAATCACATAGCGATACCTGCGAGATGTAGCGGAGTAACGTGCATGGAAATCTTCAGGCATCTCTTTGCCCCACTTGACACAAATGTCTTTGGGCAAGAACGAATTGGCCCCATGAATCCAGGCGCGTATGGTGCGCTGTTTATCACTATCAAAATGTATCACCTGATTGGTAGCATGAACACCAGTATCAGTTCTGCCCGCACATACAATAGAAACAGGGGTGTCTGCAACTTTGGATAACGCATGTTCGACCGCTTGTTGCACCGTGTGAAGGCCGGTTTGCGCCTGCCAGCCGTGATATTGGCTCCCGTCGTATTCAACCACTAAGGCAATACGCATTCAATTATCCTGATAAAAAGAGTCAATTTATATTACCCTATTTCTTTTGTCCAGACTTTGGAGAAACTTTTAAGGAAATTGAAAGAGATACATTATTATCTATTAGTTATTAAACGTTTGTATAAATAATTTATTAATTTCGAGAAAATAAGTATGTATTGATTTAGATATTTAAGGGAGGGGTTATTCTGATTGAAAGGAACTAATTATTTCTCTTACTTTTAAAACAAATCAATGTGCTTTTACCAATAAAACAAGCCCACATAAGTTACATGTGGGCTAATGAGTTTTGTACTAAGCAGGTACAGAACGCTCATCTTCAAAGAAAGTAACCTGACCTGTTCTTATATCATGAATTCCGGCCACAATACCCAGCTGTTTGGATTTGATTAAATCATCAATAATAGGACTTCTCGCTCTTATATCCCGAACAACCGCTAATGCATTCGCTTTGGCAATGGTATCAACCAGTTTCGGGTCAGCGCAGTCTTTGGTACCTAATTCTTCCATAGATGGAGCAACTAAAGGATGAATTTTATTCAATACATCATCTAAATGTCCTAATTGAACACCTTTACACGCTCCTGCGACAGCACCACAAGAAGTGTGACCTAATACCACAATCAAACGCGCACCTGCAGCTTGAGTTGCGAACTCCATACTGCCCAAATTATCATTATTCAATACGTTTCCAGCGACCCGTAAAGTAAATAAATCAGCCAATCCCTGATCAAACATAAACTCAGGAATACTTCTGGAGTCCATGCAGTTTAAAACTACCGCAAATGGATATTGCCCATACGAGGATTGTTTTGCCTGACGTAAATAATCTCTGGGTATTAATTTATTGGTCAAAAAACGTTGATTACCCTCTTTTAATCGCATTAAAGCCTGTTTTGGAGTTATTTGTTGCTGGTCTGACTGAGTTAAAGTCTTTCCTAAAAGAGGAACTTTGGGGGTGTAAGCAAAAGTAGTATTACAGAACATAATAATACTGGGTAACACCATTAATTTAATTAATGTTCGTCGCATTTTGATTGTCATCCTTAATATATGAATATTCATCATTATCATAACGTTATATTTAGTATAAATGCAAAACTATAACACTATTTTTATATTAATTTTTTTTTAAATATAAAACCGACTTTAAAAATCATTCGCAAGAAGTTTTTCGACATTAATCTATAATATTTAAGGGTCAAGCAAAATTGTGGTGGAAGCATTATGAATAGGGAAATTGAAGTCGTAGAAATATTTTTAATGAATATAAATAATGAAGAAAAATGCAAAAAACTCAATGAGTTCTTACTTAGTTGCTATAACGAAATGGTTGCACAGGAGGAAAATATGCGCCCCGAAGTGATGCATAACCTGGCACAGGCGTATCAATTGGCAAAAAATTATTTACGTAAAATTGAGAATAACCTTTTGGACTAATCGACTTTTTATTTTCTAATTCCTACCACTATTGAAACAGCAGTATTGTTCCAAGTCAAAATAAGCGATACAGTTTATGCTCTTCAAAATGGAGCGAAACATGTTACGGAAAACGATTGGAATAGCTGTAGGCACATTAATTTTAATAACCTCAGCATCATTACACGCAGGAGTATATGTCGGAGCAGGCGTGGGTTCGGATACGGTTGACTTCACTATGAGAGCGCGTGTCACCCGGCCAAATGCTGGTTTTGCACCTGACTTTGATGTGATTAATAAAGCTCATTTATCGGCAACGGGGATATTTGGCACTTTGTTTGTTGGTATTAATAGAGTGTATAACAACATATTCTATCTTGCTGCAGAGATTAATGGAAACTTAAGCTCTACCGCATCCACCGGTTTTAACAGGGAATTTGTGAATGGCACCTTTTCAGACACCACGATAAAAATCAAAAACAGTCTGGGAATTAGCTTTTTGCCTGGTTATCAATTCACCCCTAACACTCTATTCTATGGCCGGTTAGGTTTAACGAACAGTGAATTCAAAGTGAACACTTCTGATATTTCCCTTGCAAATTTTAGCAAAAGACGAAATGGATTTCGCTACGGTTTAGGCATTCAACAGTCAATAACCCAACGTTTGGCGGTACGCATGGATTACAGCCGCATTAATTACAGAAGTATTAAAACAGATACTCTCGACCCATTGGGCGGAGTGACTAAAGAAAATATAATGTCTGCTAATCAGCAACTCATAGAATTTGGTGTGGTATTTAAATTTGACCAGCCCATGGTTGTAGCTACCAAATAAAAGTTTGGGTGTTTGACGACACCCAATTGATTTATATTGCATTACCCAAATGTGTAATTCATAATTCAAACCCTAGTTTATATGGGATAATTATGTCAGCTTTATTAATTGACGGCAGAAAAGTCGCTAACCTTCGCCGTGACGCATTAAAACAACACGTAAAAGAATACATTAAAAAAAATAACAGGACTCCAGGTCTTGCTGTAATTTTGATTGGTAATGACCCTGCATCAACAATTTATGTGAATCACAAACGTAAAGCTTGTGAAGAAACGGGTATTCTCTCCCATTCATATGATTTACCTGAAGAAACAACCCAGGAAGAGCTACTCCGTTTAATAACAACTTTAAATAATTCCTCACAAATAGACGGAATTCTTATTCAATTACCACTACCCAAGCATATTAATGAAAGTATTATCATTGAACATATTGATCCCCGGAAAGATGTAGACGGCTTTCATCCCTATAATATGGGCAGACTAGCCCAAAAAAATCCCGCATTCCGCCCTTGCACTCCATTGGGCATCATTAATTTACTGGATTATTATCATCTTCCAGTTAAAGGAAAGCATGCTGTGGTTATTGGAGCTTCCAACATCGTAGGAAGACCAATGAGTCTTGAATTACTGATGGCAGGTGCAACAGTTACTGTGTGTCATCGTTTTACAAGCCAGCTGCAACAAATTGTCGAAATGGCAGACATACTCGTTGTTGCTACTGGAACTATTGATGTGATTGACGTAAATTGGCTTCATCAAAATCAAGTTGTATTTGATGTGGGAATGCATCGTCTCCCAGATGGCACGTTAAGAGGAGATGTTGATTTTCATAAAGCCATCAAGAAAGTCTCATGGATTACTCCCGTTCCTGGTGGTGTCGGACCGATGACTATCATTACCCTGTTAGAAAACACCCTGATGGCTGCTGAGCGATAATGTTTTATTCTATTTATCCAGCTCATCCCAATCAAACTCACCATTTACCTCATCAAAATCATCTCTGAATTCATCTTTTAGGCGTTTACGCTCAAGACGTTCTTCAAGCAAGCGTTTAATTCTTTTTTTATGGCCGATCTCATCCATATCTTCGTCATAATTAAAGTCTGAAAATGACTGATCTTCATAGTCTTCATTTAACGCCATGATGTGCTCCTTTTTTCTCCCCTCCACACAAGTATAGTGCACTTTAAAACGGTTAATTGATTAAACTTAAAGGAAGTATCACTGTATTCTGCTATACTCCGCAAAATTTTCTCTTAAAGTGCGATTATGCTTAGTTATCAACACGGATATCATGCCGGCAATTTTGCTGATGTTCTAAAACACATTACCCTCACTCGTCTGCTTAGCTATCTCAGACTCAAAGAGAAACCATTCTTTTATTTAGAAACTCATGCGGGTAAGGGAATTTATGATTTGAAGGACAAACAGGCCGAGAAAACCGGAGAATACAAAGAAGGAATCAAATTAATCTGGCCTGATAAAAAGAAACTTCCAACAACATGTCACGATTATATTAAAGCAATATCCATCCTGAATGCAGGTGATGAACTCAGAATGTACCCTGGTTCGCCAACAATTGCAATAAATGCCCTTCGAGCCCAGGACAGAGCCTATTTATGTGAGTTGCATCCACGAGAATATGATGCCCTGAATGAAATACCATTTTTTAATAAAAAAGTTCATTTAAGTAATAGCGATGGCATAGCCGCGATGAAAGCACTACTCCCACCATCAGAAAAAAGAGGGCTTATTTTTATAGATCCCTCGTATGAAATAAAAGAAGAATACAAAGACATACCTGCCGCTATGAAACAGGCTTATAATCGTTTTTCTACAGGCGTTTATTGCCTTTGGTACCCAGTAGTTAACAGAAAACTGACGGAACAACTCATTAGACGACTTCAGGATATTGGCGCAAAAGATAACCTGCGTCTTGAATTTAATCTTACGATGGCTCCAAAGGAGGGAATGACCGGTGCCGGGTTATGGATCATTAATCCTCCCTATACATTAGCTGCTGAAATGAAAAATGTTCTTGATGCATTACGAACTTACTTTAACCCTGGAGTATCCTCTTATATAATTGATACACATACAGGTCAAATTCCAGGGAAAAAGGATGCAAGTAATTCCTCTTAATGCCTTTAATGATAATTACATTTGGCTTATAGTAGACGAGACACCTGGGGTTTTTGATTGTGTCGATCCCGGTGATTCAACGCCAGTCTTGCATTATGCTTTAACAAATGGATTAGAGCTTCGCAGTATTTTATTAACGCATCATCACCATGATCACACCGGCGGAGTAGAAGACCTCATCCGAAAATTCCCGACCTGTCGTATATACGGCCCTGTTGATTCGCGCATACCGTATGTAAATCATCCGTTAAACGCGCAACAGATAATTCACATTGGCAGCAATGAATTTCGTATTCTCGCAAACCCTGGACATACCGCAACACATATCAGCTATTACGAACCTCATCAGGGCTGGCTGTTTTGCGGTGATACTTTATTTTCAGCTGGATGTGGGCGTGTTTTTGATGGAACGATGACGGAGCTTTTTCAATCCCTGAACATGTTGAAACAACTACCACCACAGACTTTGGTTTTTTGTGCACATGAATACACCCGACACAATTTAAAATTCGCAAAAATGGTGGAACCCTCCAACACAGACATAATCAATTATGGCGAACTTCTGGATAAGAAAAAATCGCTTTGTTCCTTGCCGTCAACTATTGAAAGTGAATTAAAAATCAATCCGTTTTTACGTATTGAACAGGCTGCAGTTCAGAATTACGCCATCGCTCATGGTGCTAAAATGTTCGATGAGTTATCTCAATTTGCAGTATTGCGTAATCAAAAAGATATTTTTAAATAATTAATCAATAAGTATCAAATTTATTCTACATGAGCTTACTCGATTCAAATAGGGTTTAATACTCTGCCAATTTTTAGTAAACTGCATGGCCAATAATGTGATTAGGTAATGCTATTGAAATTTAAGTCATTCAATTTAATGAGTTTTTTATGGTGCCTTTTTCTCTTTATTGGCTTGGCAAATCAAGTATTTGCCCGTGGAGCTCCTGATGTATGGGACGTATTGCGTCATGAGTTTAGCCTGAGTCATGAAGTAACACGACCTGAAGTTCAGGAGCAAATTCGTTGGTTAGTCGCACATCCTAGCTATATCCACAAAGTCAGTCGACAATCTGAACCCTATATCTATCATGTCCTGGGCGAAATTAAAAAACGTAAATTACCAGGGGAGCTGGCACTACTTCCCATGATTGAAAGTGCCTACGATCCTTTTGCTTATTCTGGTGCTGGGGCAGCAGGTCTTTGGCAACTGATGCCGCGTACCGGAAGTGAGCTTGGCTTAAAACAGGATTGGTGGTTTGATGGACGACGCAGTATTCGTCCCTCTACTGATGCCGCCCTGAATTATCTTCTTTATTTAAATAAATTTTTTAACGGCAATTGGATTTTGGCTGTTGCAGCCTATGATGCTGGTGAAGGCACCATTGCCAGAGCAATTAAAGCGACAACTCGTCCAGGCCGTCCGATTGATTTTTGGAATTTACCTATTCCCAGAGAAACCAAAATTTATGTTCCACGATTACTCGCCTTGGCGGAGGTGATAAAAAACCCACAACGATATCATGTCGATTTACCTAATATTCCTTATCTCCCTTATTTTGAAGAGGTAAATATAGGCAGCCAGATTGATTTAAATCATGCAGCACGATTGGCAGGAATCAGTTATAAAGAGCTTATCAAATTAAATCCTGGCTATAACCGCTGGACCACTGCCCCTTATAAACCATTTAAACTCTTAATACCTGCTGAAAAGGTTGAGCGCTTTAATCTCAATTTATCAAATGTCCCCGAAGAAAAAAGAGTCAGTTGGGTCAAACATCAGGTTCAAAAAGGTGACAGTCTGGGTACCATTGCGACTCGTTATCACACCACGGTAAATTTAATCAAACAACTCAACCAATTGAAAACTAACCGGGTAAAACCCAATCAATCCATTTTGATTCCAAGCAGTAAAAATACGGCAGTAATTGTTAAAAATGAACCCACAAATGCCCCTCCGCCTCTGGTTCAACAATTGAGTGCGGCACGAAATCATCGAGTAATCCACATAGTCCAAAAGGGCGAGGATTATAATAAGCTGGAGAAAATTTACGGTGTTTCCAGTGAAGACATTCAAAAGTGGAATATTTTGAGCAGCACTGCGCCATTAAAGCCTGGTCAGCAATTGGTGGTTTGGAAAAAAATCAAACCGGCTACATCCTACATCATCAAATCAGGTGATACTTTAGGGGCAATTGCTAAAAGCCATCAAACCAAAGTTCAGTCAATAATTGATTTAAATCCTGGTTTAAGTCGAAACAAAGCATTGCGGCTTGGGCAAAAAATATTGGTGGGTTAATAATCATATCGTACCGCATTTTGGCGCAGAGAGTAAATTAGGAGTTAACAGACCTGTTTTGCTAATATCTATGCTTAAATTTAATAAGAAAGATGATTATAAAGCATTTATTTTCATAATTCAGGTGTGAACCTTGCAGGTGTGTTATAAAACATGTGTTATACTCTGAATATCTTATTTATCAATTTAAACATATGAAATTACTGTTTGATTTTTTTCCAATTGTTTTATTTTTTATTGTATACAAAATTTATGGAATCTATTCTGCGACTGCGGTTGCGATGATTGCCTCTTTAAGCCAGGTTGCTTTTTATCGATTAAAATTTCAACGCTATGAAAAAATGCATGTAATAAGTCTTGCAATCATCATGGTGCTTGGTAGTGCTACCCTCTTTTTTCATAATCCATGGTTTATTAAATGGAAACCTACAGGTATTTACTGGTTATCGGCAATCATTTTTTTCAGTTCAAGCTTTATCGGTTCAAAACCCATTATTCAAAAAATGATGGAAGCAAATGTAAAGCTAACTCCTGCTATCTGGCATAGACTGAATATGGCCTGGTCTTTATTTTTTATCGTTATGGGCGCGTTAAACCTTTACGTTGCTTATCATTACGACACAGATGCATGGGTTAATTTTAAATTATTTGGTGGTGTCGGGTTTACTTTGCTTTTTGTTTTAATTCAGGCATTTTATTTAACAAAGCATATGGACGAAAAGGAAATGGAAAAACAATAACCCACTTCTTATCCTAAAGAGAAGACCTTGTAGGAGCCACGATGAGATTATTACTTGTTGAAGATGATGAGCTTTTGGGTGATGCAGTAAAAACAGGTTTGACTCAATTTGGCTATATCGTTGATTGGCTAAGAGACGGGGAAGCTGCGCGTGCGGCACTAAAATCAGAATCTTTTGAATTAATTATTCTTGATTTAGGATTACCCAAACTATCAGGACTTTCTTTATTACAATCAATTCGCCATGATGGAAACCCTACTCCCGTTATTATTTTAACGGCTCGTGAATCTGTAGAAGACCGGGTTAAAGGTCTGGACAGTGGTGCAGATGATTATTTAGTAAAACCATTCGATCTTAATGAGCTGAGTGCAAGAATACGGGCATTGGTCAGACGATCTCAAGGTCGTGCAGACTCTGTTTTGCAATATAGAAATATTACCCTGGATCCTGCAGCTCATTCAGTTCTTGTGGATGACGCATTAGTCAATGTTCCACGGAGAGAGTTCGCCTTGTTGCAGAAATTGCTTGAAAATAGCGGACAAGTATTGTCACGTGAACAATTAATGCAAAGTATTTATGGTTGGGAAGAAGATGTGGACAGTAATGCTCTAGAAGTGCATATCCACAATTTACGCAAAAAACTTAATGCCAATTTTATCCGTACGATTCGGGGTGTAGGGTACATGGCAGAAAAAAATGATGGTGCTTCTTTATCGTGAAATCGTCAATACGAAAATTTCTTTTAATTAATTTACTTCTTGCCATCACCATAACAACAACCCTTACGGCTATAGGAAATTATTATCTTGATCAAAAAGACATTCAGGATCACCTTGATACCTTAATGGCTATCTCAGCTTTATCCTATCAGGCTTTATTGGGTGATGATTTACACCAGCGTCCTTTAATTAAAATTCAGGATGCCCTTGAAACCATACCCAAAAAGATTGACGCCTATTATCAAAAACGATTTCTAAACGATGAACCACAAGAAAATTATCTGGATAAATTTAATTTTCAGGTATGGACAAATGGCGGCAAACTACTGCTTCACTCATCAACCGCCCCTAAAATACCTCTCACCGCTGAGGTAGATGGATTTAGTGATAAAAAAGTAGCCGACCAAAATTGGCGCGTATTTACTACATACAATGATAAAGCTGGAGTTCGAACCGTTTTAGCGGAACGTTATGATACGCGAAATGAACTGGGGCATCGTATAGCACAGGATGATTTATACATCATGTTGCTGACATTCCCCTTATCAGGGCTCCTAATCTGGATTATCATTGGTCGCGGTCTGGACAGTCTGGATAAAGTAGCTCAAGAGGTAGCAAATCGCGCCCCCACTCATCTGGAACCTGTAGATTTGCAAGAAGTACCCGAAGAAATAAAACCAGTTATTGATGAACTAAACAAGCTGTTCTTTCGACTTAAAGAGGGATTTGAACGCGAAAAACGTTTTGCTGCTGATGCGGCACATGAATTACGAACTCCCTTGGCCGCATTAAAGGCTCAGGCTCAGGTGGCCCTGAATTCGAATGATATTGACGAAAAAAATCAGGCACTACAGAAATTGATTGCGAGCGTCAATCGCAGTACCCACATTGTTCATCAACTATTAACAATGAGCCGTTTGGTTCCAGAAGCTTCAGGATTACACGAACATGAAGCAGTTAATTTAGGCAAATTAACCCGGGAAATTTTGGCCATGCTGGCACCTTCTGCTGTGGAAAAACATATTGAGCTTGAATTCGATAACGATGAAAATATACCTAAAATTCACGGAAACTCTACTGCTTTAGGTATTTTAATTCGTAATCTTGTTGATAATGCTATTCGATACTCTCATGAAAACGGCAGAGTATTAGTGAGGCTTCTTCGTCATCATAATGAAGTAATTCTGGAAGTATCTGATAATGGTCCAGGAATACCGCCAGAACTGCAATCCAGGGTTTTTGAGCGATTTTTCCGAGTATTAGGTAACAAAAGCCCTGGAAGTGGTTTAGGTTTGGCGATAGTCCAACAAATTTGTGAACTTCATGGTGGCAAGGTGATTCTTGACTGCCCCAAAACTGGTTCGGGATTAATAGTAAGGGTATATCTGCCCTTAAATGATTCGGTATAGCAGTTAAAACCACCATCCTGTATTACGACTTCGTCTAATACAGGCTACAACTATAAAACAAGACGTCGTCCGTATAAAACGAAGTCATAAACGGGATGAAGTGGTGCGGGCCTGATATAAGAATATTAACCTTAAAATGATTCGGTATAGCAGTTAAACCACCATCCCTGTATTACTATTCGTCTAATTCAGGCTTATCGAGCGGCAAGAATTTGCAATGACTCTCTAATTAACTGTTCGCAGGTTTTAATCCCATCATCTATTTTACTTACTACTTTAAGGGCTTCCTGAGGCTTATAACCTAATACCTCAAGCGCGCTAATCGCTTCATCCTGACTACGAACACTTGTAATTTGATGGGGAGTATTTCCACCACTTGATGTGCTGAATTGTTTAATAGAATCTCGCATCTCAACCACAAGGCGTTCGGCAGTTTTCTTTCCAATTCCCGGTAATTTCGTTAATAACGTGGCATTTTCCTGTTGAATGCACTGGATAAACTCATTGGGTGAAATACTCGACAGAATCGCAATAGCAAGTTTCGGCCCAACACCATTGACCTTAATCAGCGCCCGAAACAAAGCGCGCTCCTGTTTGTCAAGAAATCCGTACAATAACAATGCATCTTCCCGAACCACGGTATGAATATGAAGACCTACGGTCTTACTAGCCCCTTCCAATTGAAAAAAGGTATTTAACGAGGTTTCAACATCATACCCCACTCCGTTTACATCCAAAACCAGTTTACCGGGTTGATGATTATCTACCACCTGACCATTTAACCATCCTATCATCGAGCTCGTCTCCTTGTTCTGGCACTGTGTCTACTTATTACGGCTAATCCATTGCGCATGTGACTATGACATATTGCTATCGCTAAAGCATCTGCAGCATCAGTTTGAGGCGCGCTGTTTAAACCCAGTAAATGAACAACCATATGATTCACCTGATCTTTTTCGGCGGCACCATAGCCTACGACTGTTTGTTTAATTTCCCGCGCTGAATATTCATTCACTTTGACGCGATGCGAGGCAGCAGCCACCATAGCAACTCCTCGCGCATGACCCAATTTTAAAGCAGAGTTTGGATTTTGATGCATAAAAACCTGCTCTATTGCTACCTCTCCGGGACTGTAATGATCCATCAAATGACAAATTCCATCATAAATCTGTAACAATTTATGACTCAATTCTTCATCAGGAGAAGTGCGAATACAGCCACTGTCAATGTATTCAATTTTACGATTCAATTCTCTGATAATGCCGTATCCGGTAATCCGGGAACCTGGATCGATTCCTAATATAATAGTCATTAATTCATCGTTTCGAGGATGCGTTCTGAAAACTCAGCATTACTATAAACTTCTTGTACATCATCCAAGTCTTCAAGCATATCAATAAGCTTAATCAAACTTTCCGCTGAATCATCATCTATGGCAATCATTGTTTGGGCTCGCATGGTAAGATGAGACTGCTCTATTTCCAAACCAGCGCCTTGTAACGCATTTAAAACACTATGATAAGCTTCCACAGGTACAATGATTTCGACTTGCCCCTCATCTACGCTCACATCAGAAGCTCCGGCATCAATTGCAACTTCCATGACCGCGTCCTCGGATTGACCCGCTGCCATCAAAATTTCACCTTGATTTGCAAAAAGATAGGATACTGAGCCATCTGTGCCTAAGTTTCCGCCATGCTTGGTAAAAGCATGGCGCACCTCTGAAACAGTACGGTTTTTATTATCTGATAGACAGTCCACTAATACCGCAATGCCGCCAGGACCGTATCCTTCATAACGCATGGCAACCATCGCATCACCGTCTAATCCACCCACCCCGCGCTTGACTGCATTATCGATGGTATCCCGCTTCATATTCGCATTAAGTGCTTTCTTTACGGCATCACGAAGTCTGGGATTGGTTGATTCATCACCACCACCCATTCGGGCAGCCACGGTGATTTCACGAATGAGTTTAGTAAATATTTTACCCCGTTTGGCATCCTGGACACCTTTACGAAATTTAATATTTGCCCACTTGCTATGACCTGCCATCACATCACCTCAACACTGAATTAACCAGAAATTATTTATGTTAAATATTATACATGGCAACACCATTAAAAAGAACGACTAAAACATTATTCCCTATCGACATTTTTTACTTTTTTAGACTATCCTAACGAGTTCTGTTTAAAAATCTCAAGGAGATGCCGTGTATTTGCAAGGATTTGGTAATTATCATCATAGTGAAGCCATTGCCGGTGCTTTACCACCTGATCAAAATTCACCCCAACATTGCAACCTGGGACTTTATGCCGAACAGCTTAGTGGCACTGCGTTTACGAGGCCAAGACATACCAATTTACGGAGCTGGTTGTATCGAATTCTTCCGACTGTTGCTCAGGGACCATATAAACCCCATGCTCATCAAATAATTCATCCCTTTGATAAAGACCAAAACCCAAATCCATTAAGATGGTCCCCCTTTGATTCTCATAATGGTGATTTTATAGAGGGGTTAATCCATATTGCTGGAAGTGCTCATGTTAATGCCTTTTTATACTCTTGCACGCAATCAATGCTTAATAGGTATTTCGCAAACAATGATGGAGAAATGTTATTTGTACCTTATTTGGGTGAAATTAACTTACATACGGAATTTGGTGTTTTATATATCAAACCAGGATTTATAGCAGTAGTACCCAGAGGCGTTAAATTTCGAGTTGAAGTGTTAAGTCCTAATGCGCAAGGCTACCTGTGTGAAAATGCCGGTAATCCCCTGGCATTGCCCCAATTAGGCCCCATAGGAGCTAATGGTTTAGCAAACCCGCGCCATTTTGAATTCCCTGTAGCTGCCTTTGAGGACACAATAGAAAATACAATCCTTATCTGTAAAAATAGAAATCAATTATGGCAGGCATTGTGCGATCACTCACCGCTTAATGTTGTGGCCTGGCATGGAAATTATGCACCTTATCGATATGATTTGGGCTTGTTCAATACTATCAATACCGTGAGTTTTGATCATCCCGACCCCTCTATCTTTACTGTGTTAACTTCTGAAAGCGACACCCCAGGTGTAGCAAACCTTGATTTTGTAATCTTTCCACCCCGGTGGATGGTCGCGGAACATACCTTCAGGCCCCCCTATTTTCACCGGAACTACATGAATGAGCTAATGGGACTTATTAGAGGACAATATGATGCTAAAAAAGGAGGTTTTCTACCGGGTGGTGTGAGCATTCACAATTGCATGACGCCCCATGGCCCCGATAAGGCATCCTATCAAACTGCAATTGACATGGATCTTAAACCAGAATACATCGATGCGCTGGCTTTTATGTTTGAAACCAGAGATTACTGGCAGGCGACGGATCAGGCAAAGAATTCACCTGCATTGCAACCTGATTATCAAGAGTGCTGGAAGGGATTCAAACGGAATTTTCATGAATGAGCCAAAATAATGATAAAAAATTTAGCCAAATCTACGTACACAATTTTAAAGGTGTGTGGTCCAGCGTAACCGGACTTTGGGATATGTATCCTTCAGGACCGTTGACCGTTATTGTTCAGTTTCTTTTATTGCCGGTCACCCTCACAATAGGTGCAGTAGTAAAATCTTTAATTGATTTTTTTAGTCGAAAAACTTTAAACGAAACTGTAATTGAAACTGTCCAAGACAAGCTGAACAACATGAATGATAAGGAAATTCGTAGTGTAATTAAAGGGATACAGAAGCAACATCCTTATCCTCACTCTAAATCCAGTATTTTTCTTCTGAAAGAATTAAATAATTCAGAAGCTAAAGAATACCAAATTACTCATTACCCGGCAAAATCCCAAATGTTATATAAAATAATAAAAAAAATGAAACAACCCATGACGTCACAAATAAACGACAGACCGTTATATGATGAGCGCATAGATCCTGATAAACATAATATTGTGACAGTAGAAGACGCAAACCAAAGAATTTTAATTAGTCGAACAAAATTGGGGTTATTTTTAAATGAATCCCATAACGCAGGTAAAAAAATGCAACATGTGATCTGTGATGCAGTATTAAGTGTGTCTCAATTGTGAAAGAAAATAAATCATATGCCATTACTGATTGCCCGCTCGTAAGCGGGCTAATTTAGAATTATATCTAAAACAAATCTTCCTGAGTTAGCCCTACTCGCTCGAGTAAAGAGCGTAAGGTTTTAAGGGCTTCGACTTGTATTTGACGAACCCGCTCTCTGGTTAAATCTATTTCTTTTCCAACATCTTCCAAGGTTGCCTTCTCAAATCCACGTAAGCCAAAACGCCGAGCAATAACCTGTTGTTGGTTCTCAGTCAATTTATCCAACAGAGACTCTATATGCAACCTAAGATTTTCATTGGTTAATAACTCTGCAGGATTAACGCTGTTTTCATCTGCAATGGTATCTAGCAATGATTTGGTTTCATCATACCCGATTGGCGTATCGACTGAGGTTACTTTATCATTAAGACCTAGGAGCTTCTGAACGTCCTCTAAAGGCTTATCCACCATTTCGGCAATTTCTTCTGGTGAGGGCTCATGATCCAGCTTTTGAGTCAACTGCCTTGCGGCTCTCAGATACACATTGAGTTCTTTAACCACATGAATGGGCAAACGAATTGTTCTCGTTTGGTTCATGATAGCGCGCTCAATTGTTTGTCTTATCCACCAGGTTGCATAGGTTGAAAATCTAAATCCGCGATTTGGATCAAATTTTTCAACCGACTTCATTAAACCCAAATTCCCTTCCTCGATTAAATCTAATAAAGGCAAACCTCTATTAAGGTATCGACGGGAAATTTTAACTACGAGTCGTAAATTTGACTCAATCATTTTTTTCCGTGCTGCAACATCACCTTTCAAAGCCAAAGTGGCGTAATGAACTTCTTCTTCCGCACTGAGCAAAGGAGAGAATCCAATTTCACTAAGATAAAGTTGAGTTGCATCCATCGCTTTGGCTACATTTTTACCACGATGGAATGACGGAAACGCAACGTCATCGGTAAAATCAGGAATATCTATGACCTCTTCATCTTCTTTTTCGATAATCGCTTCAATGTCGTCTTCGATTAATAGCGAACTATCATCAGGCTCAGACCACTCTTCATCCTTGATTTCCGTTTCTTTAATTGGCTCATCTTCATCGCGCATTGTATCACCTATAATGTTTAGCCCTGTCTCGAATGTTTACTTCTCAACACGTCTATTGTTGCTATAACTGCAAGTTATATGTCAACCTTTTTGTAGATAATTCAATGGATTGACTGGTGTTCCTGCTTTTCTAATTTCGAAATGAACACCCCAGTATTTTCTGTCAATCACACCAGCTTCGGCTATAACCTGACCCGATTTAACTCGTTGCCCTTCTGAAACCAAATTTTTAGCATTATTACCATAGGCCGTTAAATATTCATTATTATGTTTAATAATAATCAGATTTCCATATCCGGCTAAACCACTCCCAGCATAAGCCACCACGCCACTTGCTGAGGCCTTAACCTTGTCCCCTTTTTTACAAGCAATATTTATGCCTTTTTTACCTTGGGCTGGAATAAATGACGTAACCACTCTGCCAGAAACGGGCCAGAGCCATCCCGAGTTAAAGAATGGTCTTCTTACGGGTGTGAAATAAGTTCGTTGTCTTATCTTTGGCGCAGCACGGTAATAACGGGGCTTATGATACATCTTAGGTGGTGGTACCCGGTGACGAGCCACTCCCTGCAAACTCAATACCTGACCCACTCTTAGGGAATAGGGAGGTCTTAAATGATTGCGATTAGCTAATTGTCTAAAATCAGTATCATATCGAAAAGCGATGGCATAAAGTGTTTCACCACGACGAACCACATGATTTTTTTGATACTTGGAAAATGGGTGCCAGCGCAATTCAGCTACCGGAGCCAGATCATTTCTTGCCCCACATCCGGCAAGAATTAAAACTAAAACGAGTAAAAGAATTGTTTTAAAAGATAGGCGCATTATTTTTTCTCATATGAACATATTGTTATAGGAATTATTCCAATAAATTAATTCCGGTTATCCACTGGGATAATTGATCAAACATTTTATAATGGGTGAGATCCAGGTGTAATGGAGTTATGGACACATATCCTGAATTGATTGCATGAAAATCAGTACCAGGCCCGGCATCTGACTCCAGCCCCGGTGGACCGATCCAATATATGGGTCTGCCACGAGGATCATGATCTTTAATTACAGCTTCTGCGCTGTGTCGGGTACCTAAACGGGTAACCTGCATCCCTTTGATTTCATCTAGCGGCAAATTGGGAATATTAACGTTTAAAATGGTTTGCGACGGCAAACGGTTACTACTTAATTTTATCACCAGTTGTTTTGCAATGGTGGCTGCGGTTTCAAAATTCAGTTCCAAATCGCCTACCATCGATATAGCAATGGCAGGCAAACCCAAATACCGGCCCTCCATAGCAGCGGCGACTGTGCCTGAGTAAAGAATATCATCGCCCAGATTAGCTCCATCATTAATCCCAGAAACCACAATATCAAATGTGGGCTCCAGAAAACCGGTCAAAGCTAAATGAACGCAATCAGTAGGGGTTCCTTCTACGCTATAGTAACCATTCTCCAGTTTACGCACGGTTAATGGCCTGGTTAAGGTTAAAGAATTACTGGCACCACTTCGATTTCTATCGGGAGCTACTACCTCCACCTGAGCAATGGTGGCTAATTCTTTAGCTAACATGATGATTCCAGGAGCCATAACTCCATCATCATTACTTACTAATATTTTCATCTCAACTCTCTGGTGATTCCAACCATTTGACCACAGCCAAATAATAAGCCAAATCCTGTTTGTTTTGTGCCAGACTTGTTTTTAATTCTGGCGAATTATTCGTGGTTAATTCACCTTGTTGGCTGGCAATAGTTTGCTGTAAAGCCAAAATTTTATGACCAAACCCTTGGGGATTGTATTGCAACTGATAAGCCAGACTGTTCATACGATTACCCAATTGCTCAAGTTCCTTACAGTTTAATCCTCGAGATTCCCGATTAGGACAGGCTTTAAGTGCCTTCTGTAATTCGAGAGGATTATTTCGGTAATATTCTTCACTTTTATCGGTACAGGAAGTTAGCCCCACGGCAATTAGTAGTATCAACCAGTACTTATTCATACTTAGCCTCTTGATGTAAACCACAAAAAGCCGATATTATCACCAGTCAGCAAGTAACGCTATCTTATGAGATTTTCCCCATGCTAGATTTTAGATTGAATCGTGATGAACAAACCGGTGAAATGTACATTGAAACATCTTTAACCGGCAAACCGCTACTGACAACACCACAATTAAACAAAGGTACCGCTTTCACTCATGAAGAGAGAAAAGAATTCGGCTTGCTAGGAAAGCTTCCCAATCGGGTTGAAACCATTGATGAACAGGTTAAACGAGCCTATTTGCAATATTCAAGTTATACGACTCGTTTGCAACAGAATATTTACCTCAATAATCTGCATGATAAAAATCAGATTCTTTTTTATAAGCTCCTCAGTCGTCATTTGGGTGAAATGCTTCCAACCATTTACACGCCAATCGTAGGTACAGCGGTAAAACGTTTTAGTCATGAATATCGCCAGCCAAGAGGCTTGTATATTGCTCATTCAGATAAAAATCAAATTGAAGAAATAATCAATAATCGTTCCAACCCTGACATTGATCTCATTGTTGTAACCGATGGAGAAGGCGTTTTGGGTATTGGTGATCAGGGCATTGGGGGGATGGATATCCCGGTAGCCAAATTAATGGTTTACAGTTTATGTGGAGGAATCGATCCGACCCGCACTCTGCCCGTTTTTCTGGACGTGGGTACAAATAATCAAACCTTACTCAACGATCCCATGTATTTAGGTTGTCGTCATCCTAGGATAAATAATGCAGATTATGATGCCTTTATTTCTATTTTCGTTAACGAAATTCATAAACAATTCCCTAATGCATTTCTACATTGGGAAGATTTTGGTCGCGGTAATGCCCGCCGCATTCTGGATCAATTCCAAGATGAATTATGTACTTTTAACGACGACATTCAGGGAACAGGCGCGGTGACTCTCGCAGCGCTACTCGCCGCTTGTGATGTAACAGGAGTTAAGCTGCAAGATCATCGTATCGTAGTTTTTGGCGCGGGTTCAGCAGGCACGGGAATTAGTGATCAGATTATTGACGCGATGGTTAGAGATGGATTGAGTCAGGAAGAGGCATATAAAAAATTCTGGTTAATTGATCGCCAGGGATTGTTATTAAATAATGATTTGGAGCTGACCGATGCGCAAAAACCTTATGCGCGTAACCCTTCCGATGTCGATAACTGGTCTATTAATGAAAAACTTCATCCTTCATTGACTGATACCGTAAGACACGTTAAACCAACGATACTGATTGGTTGTTCCGCACAAACAGGTTCTTTTTCTCAAGATATCATCGAAACCATGTCTGCTACTTGCGAACGGCCTATTATATTCCCGTTATCCAATCCTGATGAAAAATGCGAAGCCCAACCTGCTGATATCCTGACCTGGAGCCAAGGTAAAGCACTGATAGCTACTGGTACCGCATTTCCGCCGGTTGAATACCATAATCGTATGGTGCAAATTGCGCAATGTAATAATGCGCTCATCTTTCCCGGGATTGGCTTAGGTGTTTTAGCAGTAAGTGCTACCCGGCTAACCAAAAATATGATACTTGCCGCTTCCGAAACTCTGTGTAAATTCGCCCCAAGTAAAAAAGACAGCTTCCTGCCTTTACTCCCGTCATTGGATGATGCACAAACAGTGGCTAAAGAAATTGCTGTTGCCGTAGCGCGCTGTGCGATTGAATCAGGATATGCGCAAATCAATCAGGATAAAGATATGGAACAATTAATGAATGAGATTTTTTGGGAGCCACGATATTTACCCTTTAGAAAATGTGCTGTGAAATAGCTTCAATCATTTAGATCAGGTAATTTTACTTGATCTCGCCTCCTCTCATAAGGGGGGGGGCAAATTCGTTCCGCTCTGGATCAGATTTAAGCTTAAAACTCATCGATTTCTTCATCTGGAAAATGCATAAACTTGATAGTAACTGTTTTCATTGTGCCACGATCCGCTTCCCAGGGTCTGGCGTATTTGAACATAATATTGGTTGAAACAGGATAGCTTTTTCCCCTTACTAATTTAAAAGTGAATAACATTTTGCCACCAGCCCCCATGAGTCTACTATTGGAAGGAACATACCTGCTGGTGGTTAAATTAAGAAGACTGGTATCATATTCCATAACCGTCCATTGATAACCTGTAGTTGGGTTGGCTGCAAGTGATACTACAAAACCCGATTGTTTGGTGTTGATATTCATTACCATATTATTTTCAGCATGAATTAATAATGAAAATAACAACAGAGTCACACCGATTAAAGTTTTCATATAATCCCTTAAATTTACTCGTCCCAATCATCCCGTTCTTTATCAGTTTCTGGCAGGAAGCCGCCAATTTGTGCTTCCCACATGGATTTATAAAGACCATTTTTAGCGACTAATTCATCATGAGTTCCGTCTTCGACTATTTTTCCTTCGGCAAAGACCAAGATTCTGTCCATATGTAATAAAGTAGATAACCGGTGTGCTATAACCAGACTGGTTTTGGAATCCATTAATTCCCATAAGGAATTTTGAATGGTCTCTTCAGTGAGAGAATCCAGTTGTGAAGTAGCTTCATCCAATATCAAAATTTTAGAATTTTTTAGAATCGCACGAGCAATGGCAACGCGTTGCCGCTGTCCGCCTGATAATTTAATCCCCCGCTCACCCACCATCGTGTCATACTTTTCTGGCAAGAGCTCGATAAAATCATCACAACAGGCCTTGCGTGACGCGTAATATACTTCCTCATCAGTAGCGTCGGGATTTCCATAACGAATATTTTCCATCAAAGTACGATGAAATAACGTAGTATCTTGAGGAATCATGCTAATAGACGCGCGTAAAGACTCCTGAGTCACCTGACTGATGTCCTGTCCATCGATGAGAATACGACCCGACTCAACATTAAAGAATCTTAAAATCAAGTGAATAAAGGTAGTTTTTCCACCACCTGAAAATCCCACAAGCCCCACCCGTTGGCCCGGTTGTATAACCACTGATTTATTTTCAAATACTTTTTTTCCCTGACTGTAATGAAAGGTCACTTCATCAAATTCAATTTTCCCCTCAGTGACTTCTAGTTCCTTCGCATCAGGTACATCCTGAACTTCAATAGGCACACTCAAAATAGCTATGGCTTGACGCGCGATACCCATTTCTCGATATAAATCAGCCATTGCGTGACACAAATACCAGATTTGCGACATGATCACGAAAGATACATTAAATATAAAGACAAAATCCCCAGTCGAAATTAAACCTTTCTGCCAAAAGTTTAAGAGTAGATAAACCATAGTGACCAACATAATAGTGACTGGTATATCGAGATAAAGACGGAATATATTCATATAAATGGTCAGTTTTTTATTACTTTTTTCTTCTTTGTCCTGACTCTTTGACACGTACAAAAACTCTTGTCTGGAGCGTGAAAACAACTTCACGGCATTAGCATTACTAAGGCTATCTACAATTTTTCCACTCAGCTCACTCTTGTCTTCTGCATTTTCTATAGAGTATAAATCTACTTTTCGAGATAATTTATAACTGATATACAGCTGGAAAATAATCCAGGTTAACAGAACAATAGCAAACCAATAATTAATGGTACACATTAAGATCAAAGCAACAATAATCGAAGAAAATGCAGCAATGGCATACCAGGAAATAATCATAAAAATAGCATCCAGGGCACGCGGCAAATCATTTACTTTATTAGCAAGGGTTCCAGCCATTTGGTTGGAAAAATAATGATAGGATTGTTTGTTTAGATAATCGAATACAGACATCCTGACGTCTGCCTGAAATCGAGGAATAACATACCCCTGCCACCAGTTTTGTAATCTGATGATAACCAAAAGTGTAATCCAGGCACCCCCTCCGACCCATAATGCAGGGGCCACTGCTGCAAATATGTTTTGACCAGGTGAATGTGAACCTAATGAATCAACAATCATTTTCAGGGAATAAGGAATGACATTGTTTTCTAAAACCATAGTAATCGGAGCGAGGAAAAATACAGTAAATGCAAGACGTTGCTTTTTAATGAAATGCCAAAAGAAGGATCCCAGTTTTTTAGGTAATTCTGTATTATTATTTTGCATATCAGACATAAAGGCACCCGTAGCTCATAAATTTTAATCCTTCAAACCCTTGTAGCTTAAAATTAAATAATCAGCAAGTCAGCTCTTGAAGTATAGTTAAAAACCCTCAATATTACCTGATTGGAAAATCCATTTAAAATTTAGCAGGATAATTTTTTCAATATATTCTTGATCTTACACCTTATAAAAGCGATCATTTTATCTTTTGTAGCTGGAGTCGGTGTGGATCACGAAACAATGGAATTTGATGTAATTATAGTCGGTGCAGGCCCCTCCGGTTTAGCCGCTGCTATCAAATTGAAACAATTGGCCCTTAAAGCTCAAAGAGAACTCAGTGTGTGTATCCTAGAGAAAGGAGCTCAAGTGGGCGCCCACATATTATCAGGAGCTGTTTTAGAGCCTCGAAGTTTAATAGAGCTACTCCCTGATACCTGGCGTAATGCACCACTGGATACACCGGTCACAGATGATTCATTCTACTTTATGACCAAGAAAAAAGCTTATAAACTCCCTACCCCAAAACCCATGCACAACGCGAATAATTATATTATCAGTCTTGGTGATATGTGCCAATTTTTAGGGGAACAGGCTGAAGCGTTAGGTTGTGAAATTTACCCCGGCTTTGCAGCTGCCGAGGTGCTGTTTAACCCTAAGAATCAAGTCATTGGAGTGGCAACAGGAGCAGTAGGTATTGACAAACAGGGACATGAAACAAAAAACTATCAACCCGGAATGCATTTACTCGCCAAACACACTTTATTTGCCGAAGGGTGCCGCGGGCAATTAAGTCAAAGTTTGATGACCCGCTTTCATTTAAGAGACCATTCTCAGCCTCAAACCTATGGCATAGGACTTAAGGAAGTTTGGCAAGTGGACCCAGCACAACATCAGGCCGGAAAAGTAATCCATACTATAGGTTGGCCTATGGACCATGCTACTTACGGAGGTTCCTTTATCTATCATTTATCTCAAAATCGGGTCGCCCTCGGATTTGTGGTAGGTCTTGATTATAAAAATCCCTGGCTAAATCCCTTTGCCGAATTACAACGTTTCAAGACTCATCCCATGATTCGCCCTCTCTTGACTGGTGGCGAACGATTAAGTTACGGAGCAAGAGCGTTAAATGAAGGTGGGTGGCAATCATTACCAAAGCTAACCTTCCCCGGTGGTGCATTAATCGGTGATGCCGCTGGTTTTTTAAATGTACCTAAAATTAAAGGCATTCATACCGCCATGCAATCAGGAATGTTGGCAGCAGAGGCCTGTTTTGACTCTTTATATTCAAGCAAAGCACCTTGTGAATTAAATAGCTACCCTGAAAAAATTAATAAATCATGGTTGGCCGAGGAGTTATATGCTGTACGGAATATTAGGCCAGGCTTTAAATATGGATTAATACCGGGTTTGATTAACTCCGCTTTTGAAACGTACATCACTCGGGGTAAATCTCCCTGGACCTTGAAAAACCATGCAGATCACACCACATTAATCCCTGCAGAAAGGGCAAGTAAACCGGACTATCCGAAGCCTGATGGGGTTCTTACCTTTGATAAATTATCCTCGGTGTTTCTCTCTAATACCTATCACGAAGAAAATCAGCCCTGTCACCTGAAACTCAAGCAGCCGCGGCTTGCGATTGACGTTAATTTAAAAATGTACGCATCACCCGAAAGTCGCTATTGTCCTGCTGCTGTTTATGAAATTGTAACTAGTGAAAATGGGCCTAAATTACAAATCAATGCTCAAAATTGCATCCATTGTAAAACGTGTGATATTAAAGATCCCCGGCAGAATATCGTTTGGGTAGCTCCTGAAGGTGGTGGCGGGCCAAACTACACAGGAATGTAAGGAAGCTCACGTATTGCGGGGCCTCAATAAATATCGCCCAAATTTATTACAGGCTCTATAACTCAATCAGCCAAAGTAATCATGACAACGTTTACAGGCTATTCACAGAGTTATCCACAGAAACTGGGGATAAGTTTTTTAATTCAAATTGAGATGACACACGTTATAAGCCTTGTAAAATATGGATTCTATTAAGTACAGGAATGTAAGATAACTTGACTACTGGAGAGAGTTGAAAAAAATATCCACAGGAAAGAAAAGGGAAACAATGGATATCGGGTCGAATATAATAACCAAATTTAAAATGAAAAGACAGCATTTTTTTCTTAAACCAGATTATTTAACAAAAGCTTTAAAATATCTAACAAAACTGCAGCACCTTTACAATGATATAAATCTTATAAATCCCTTGTATTTAGCCAAAAAACAAATTATCTTCGCAATTAGTTTAAAATTACTGCAGGATTAGAATGCTACCACTTCGTCTATTACTGACTTTCACCAGTTTACTTTTTATCACTAATTCTCACGCCATATGCATCAATAATGAAACCAGCTCCCCTCTGTATTATGAAATTTATAATAAAAAAGCAGATCGCCCCGCTCCGAAAGTACAATTTTATAGTGGCACGGTGAATGTAAATGAGAAAAAGTGCCATGCTCATACACCAGACGACCCTGACTGGGGCATTTATCGTCACGATCTGATAAAAATAGTAAAAATGCATGACAATGGCACCAATGAGCCGGTCTGTACCAGAAAGGTAGAGGGCATACTTAACACATTAACTGTTATGAATCCATATGATAATCAATGGCTTTGCCTGGATAACCAGGACTCACAAGATTAGGGCATGTTGACAATTACTCCTCCCGCCTACGTGCCTCGGCTTGTCC
>JAUXYG010000100.1 GCA_030694525.1 Legionella sp.
CCCGGGACGTTGGAGTCTAGATAGTCACCAGATCCTAAAATTGTGGGTATCTAAGAATATATAATTTTGAGTATCTAAGAATATAATGAGGATAAATTGGGTTCAGCGCAATTGAATAAATGAAATAAATATCTCTCAGGATGTATTCTGAGAGATAAAAATGTATTATTCCGGAATACGTAATACCTGACCAGGATAGATTTTATCTGGATGGCTTAGCAAAGGACGATTGGCCTCAAATATTTTTTGATAGTCATTCGATTCGTTATAAAATTTCTTGGATATTTTTGATAAGTTATCGCCTTTTTGTACCGTATAAAAGCGTGATTCACCGGAAGGCTGGGTGACAGTTATTGATTCCTCAACTACTTCTACGCCTTCTACATTACCTAATGCTAAAAGAATTTTCTCTTTTTCCTCTTGACTCTTGGTTTCACCACTAACAGTTACCTTTCCTTCGTTATAAGAAACCTTTAATTCATCATTACCTTGCAATTTGTTTGTAATATGTTGTTTTAGTGAGTCTGCGCTTGTAGCGTGCGCGTCTTTGCTGCCGAAAATTTTATCTCCAGCATTTTTTATGAAGTTAAAAAGTCCCATTTTTTTCTCCTTAAAGATAATACAGTGCGCGAGGTGCGGTTTTGGCACATTATTCCTTCCGCCAAAAAATCACTGCATCCCTTTTAAGTTTAGCTCATTGTAGGGAAAAGGGTTGTGACACCCTTTTCTATAAAAATTGATTATTTAATTTTGAAACAGGCTCAGGTTCTTTTGGTTTATGGGTAGTTGACGAAAAGAAGTTTAAATTCAGGTTCAGAGGCTGGGGTTCAAGAGAGAATTCATGAAAAAGGGCTTTATTGTGAGTTTTTAAAAGGTTAAGAAAAAAAGCATAATGAGACTTATTTTGTACCAGCAATGAAATGATATGTTCCTTACGTTGTTGCTTTATATCTTTTGTTGCATCAACTACTATCGATTCATCAAAAAAATCGTCTATAGTCAATTCAGTAAGCAGTTCTGACCTATTGTTTAAAACTGCAAGCAAATCAGGAAAATTTTCAAGGCATTCCTGATTTAAACGACTTACTCCGTTGTGTCGCTTGGTTATTTCCTCTTTATTTAGGCTCATTAACACTTCATGTTGTCCCATATCTTCAAATAATTGGGGGTTAAGATGCTTACACAATGCGATAATCTCTCGACCTTTAGCTGAGTGTAACATTCTAAAAAAATTTTTTACTCCATTTTTGCGCTCACCGAATAACATGTCTTTAGTTAATGCTTTAGCGAACTCTGTATTATTGATAAATAATAAATGTAAAAGGGAATTTAATTGTGTTGCGATAAGAAATTCAAAAACTGTAGTAGTTTGATTGAGATGGGTTATATTCTTTTTTAAAACTTCTGGATTAATCAGTTTGGCATTCTCACTCCTGAATTCAATTAGTTTTATAAGAAATAAATGGTTCGATTGAGTAGTTAGTAAACCATTACATACAAATTCAGCAAATGCATTTTTTCCTGAGTTTAGCCATGTATTAAAAGCTTGAAATATGGGGTCATAAGAAAGTAAATGCGACAAAATCAGAGAAGAATAATCATCTCGTCCAAAAACTAGCATAGAGAAACAATTTGCTTTTCTTTCCTGAGGGAATGTGTGTTCATGAAGCAGTAAATCCGGATTAAGTTCGCTAACCAAATTTGGTCTTTTATTTAACCATTTTTTGAATGCTCTTTTTCCCTCTGGCAAATTTAAAAGAATCATCAGAGGAAGTGGAGTTTTTTGATTGGAGGGCTTAGCTAATAATGAATAACCCAAATCGCGATCCCTCATGCCAGGATGCCTTCTGATTATTAAGTCGAGGACTCTAAGTGAAGGCGGATTTATCAAATCTTTATTGGCATTTTCATTGAAACTCTGACCACAAAGTAGATTAAATATATTATTTTCTTCAATATTTTTATTAAAAAATAAAGGATCTATAGTGGTCAAAAGAGTTGGGGTATATTCCCATAGTTTTAACAGTATATTAAGAGACTCTGTTTTTAAAAAGAATGTATATAAGGGATAATACAGATTTTCTAAGGGGTTTGTTAATCTGTCATCTTCGCAAGCTTTAGCAAAAAATTTAATAAACTGATTTATATTAGATATTTTATTAAGTTTAGGAATTATATGTTGGCTAAACGCAAGTAGTGGAATCCCATTGAGACCTTTAATGAATTGTTCAAGTTCTTTATTATTTGCTTTTTCAATCTGAGAAACGATACTGGAAATTTTCTTCTCATTCATTGAAATTCTGTATTTGATGGAATGCTTATAGTTTAATTCATAATCAGCTGCAGTAAACGTTATGCCTTGATGGTCTTTGGTTTTATTGATGGGTTCCTGATTTGTTAAGCTGGGGCCTTTATAAACCTGCTTTGCCTTACGATTTCTTTTTGGGCGTTCCGCTGATACGGAATCTTTTTTATCGACCACCACTTCTGTTTTTACTTCTTGTGGTGTTTCTTTATTCGTTGAGGAATTTGGAAGCACGTACAGGGCATGTTTATTGAGATATTCATTTAAGGACAGGGTTGAGTTAGGTCGAAAGTGGGTGTATTTGTCTTCCAGGAACTGTAACAAAGTACGCTCACCTTTTTTAAGATAGGAAGAAAATATCTCGAGGGCTGTGTTTTGATTGCCCGCCTCTATCTGGCGAAACAGTTCACTTTCCCAGATTTGAGTATTATCGACTGAGGCGTTCTGTGGTGCATCGAGAGGTTCTGGTTGCTGATTGGTATTATTGGTATTATTGGTATTTGAACTATTTTCTAAAAAGGTGAGCACGGGTTTTAGCTTGTGGGTGGGCTGTTGCAGGATAATCAGATTATTGGTGGCCCTGCTTGCACCGACATACAGGGTATTAAATAATCTCTCGCAAGGGGTATTTTGCGTTACTTTTTTGGGTTTATGCGCTTTGAGTTCGGTGGCGGTGGTGTTCATGTGTTCCACATTAAGCTGCGCAAATGGGGCTGGCTCTAGAGGTTGCCACCAAATGATGTCCTGATATTCAAGCCCTAAAACCTGCTCGGCAGTAAATACGAGCGGGTGATTGAATTGTTGTCGTAATGTATCTATGAGTTCTGGCCAGGTAATGACAGCGGCATGTGGATTATTCGCTAATAAATCCTTGATTTGCTGTATGTGCTGTTGATTATCGGAATTAAGCCATTGCACCTTACCTTCTTTGGCATTTAATGCTGCGGCCACCTGAACGCTCTGGAACTCGTTAATTACTCCTTGATTCACGTGATGTTTGAGTGCCAGTACTCTGTTTAAGAACGCAACGACTTCTTTGGGGCAGCGAAATGTGGTGGGCAGATGAATAAAGCGTGCCTGAGGCAGATAATTTTTTAGGGAGTTGATGCTGGATATATTGTCTTTAATCCCTTGGTTAGGGTCGCCGCAGAACACGATTTGCTGTCCATTATCCACCAGAGAAATAAGGGTTTTAAGCTGCAGTGGGGTAAAGTCCTGTGCTTCATCAACCACCAACGCTGAGAAGGAAAAAGAGTCGCTGTTGGACAGGGGATATAATGCATTATCATGAAGCTTGGCGTTGCGCAGGTATTTTTTGTATTGCTCACGGGTGTGAACAATCCATTGTCTGGCGTTCTCTCCTGAGAGCATGGTCTGTTGAATCCCTGCTTTAAGGTAGGCATCTGAGGTTTCAAATGCAGTAAGCAGACGTAATTCCTGATATACAAAATCGGAGTCTTCCGTTATCTGTATATTGGTATCACCCGTGGTTTTTAAGAGCGTTTTTTCAGCTTTTAAGTAGAAATTAAACCATATTTTGAATTGTTTTAGCGCGACAGAGTTTTGTTGGGCGAGTTGTTCGTAAGTCTGAAAGAGTACGGCGCCAGGTTCTCCCACGAGTGCCCACTCGGCGGCGACCTTGTCGACCAGGGGTGCTGAATTGGAGATATAGCCTACAGGTTTCGCTCCGTCATCTCGAGCGCTGACCATTTGTTGCAGCAGAGACATGGCGACCACGGTTTTACCAGAGCCTGGAGTGCCGGTAAGCACCAGGGGCAGGGGTAGGGGAAGGATATTTTGTTGGTCATCCGTCAAGGTGACCCAGCGTGGCGTGAAGTCTATAGTTTGGAATGAGGGTGCAGAATTATTTGTGTTAATAAGAGCTTCAGCGGGCTCTCCCTTTTGTCTTTTTAAGTCAAGGGTTATGACTTTACGAAAATGTTCCAGATAGGGGGTATCGGTTACAAATCGGTTGGTGTGGTATTTATGATCTTCCAGGATGTCGACCAGGACATAAGTAGGCGTGCTTTCATTATCGATTTGAACGAACAGTAGACGTACTTTATTATTTGCTTTAATACGAAAGAGTCCATTTTTTAGTTTTTTAAGATTCAGCCCTGATTGTTCAGGATTTTGAATAAATGCATCAATTGTTTTTTGGTATTGCTCTAAAAGATCAGCGGGTATTTTGTTCAGGACGTAAACAACAGCCATAAGAGCGCTCTCTCTGGATAAAAAAGAAGCATATAATAATTCATTATCAATAATATATCAAACTGATTCAATAACAACCACAGGAAAAGCGCGATTGTTAAAATTGTCTTGATTTAAAATGATTTCCAGAAGGGGGTAGCGATTCTGCTTCATAATCCTCAGGATTTTCAACTTAATCTCCAATCTTGATGGATTAATTATTTGATAAAAATAAACCAAGTCAAGACTGTTTTTTCAAAATTTTTATTGTTACTATGACAGTCCTATCGCCATACAAAAATTCTGTAGACTTGTGGATAAAAGCTTTCGTATCATCTTGCCTTTCATTTGTACCAATTACTCTTAATATAATAAAACCCTTATAAAATAAGCCCTGGAGTCATCCGGAACATTATTAAATGCAAAAATACTTATCCACATTTTCTGTGGATAAGTCTGTGAATACATGGAGGATATACAAGGGATTCCAGCACTTACATCAATGCAGGAACATTTAGCAATGCGCTTATTAATAAAAGCGTTTGGAGTGGTTTTTAGTTAAATTAGGTGGCTTGTTGTATGAATAACAGGATGCTGTTATTCATACAACGATGCTTTATTTACTGTTGGCGACATTGCTTAGCTACTTGAGGTTTATATTTCAGAGCCTTCTCTAAGGTATTACGAAGAAAGCTACTGATTTCAGGAGTAGCTCCAGACCAAAAACCTGTATTGCAAGTGCTCGTCTTGCAATGACCGCCAAAGGTAATCATTACTGACTTAGTTTTGATTGGGCAACTGCATATAGCTTTCTTGGAATTTTCTGGATTCACCGTGCAGGGGGCATCTATACAGTCTGTCCATAATGTACCGTTAGGGCAAATCATCGAGGATTTTGTTCCATTTTCAAAGGAAAAGGTAGAAATAATCCTGAGAGTATTATCGTCATTAGTGACAGGTGTACGTTTTTGACAACTGGTAAAACCAACGCTTATTCCATTAATAACCTCACAATGGCATATTGCATAACCTGTCTGTCGTGGGTCTGGAATACATTTTGCTGCCGAGCAAAGTGCATAAGGTTGATTGCACAAAGTAGCTGACATTTTTTGTTGGTTCTTTGCATAAAGATTGGCAGGCAAGTTTAAACTGATTACTAAGATGGATACTAACTTTAAGAGTCTTTTCATGTTTTTTTCCCATTTAAGAGATTATCAGGAAAATATAATACTTCTTATCAATCTAATGGCTCTATATTAGTAAATCTTACGGAAGGAGGATCAGCAATGAGCTGATTGTTAATATAACCTCCTTTCAAATATAAATCACCTTGAGGAGGGGATGCGAAACCGCCCCAAAGAGTATCTTTATTCTGTATAAAGTTATCACTCGTTTGGGTTTTTATATCTAAAGGACCGCCATGAGGAACACCACAAGGTGCCAGCAGACATTCGTGTATCGACATTTCAAACCAGTGACCATTTATATATCCACGCGCCGAGCCAGCCCAGACGGGAACACATTCATCCGAAATGGGATGGGTATGCGCTGCAAATAAATCCCCAGGTGCGCATCGTGTTAAATGAAACCCGCATTGACGAGTACCATGCCCAGGCCATAGAATAAATCGCATAGGACTACCATTAGCATTAAATTCTGCCCCTCTAAAGACATTAAATAAAGCGCCGTGACGTCGAATATTAGATGATTTTAAATTCCAGGCGCGTATCTCTTGATGAGTGTCTCTATAACGAAGGAAATTGACAGGAGAAATTTTCCCGCGACCGGCTGTTTTCTTGGCCTCTTCTGCTGCGTCAAAATCAATAGAACCCAGTTCACGAATATAAAAACCCGCATCTTCATATAAACTTACTAGAGGAGGGGTAATGGAGCTAACCAAAATAAAATCTTCGTTATTGCTAGCTGGATTACGCAAGGCATGAGGAACATTTTCCGAAAAATAGGCTATATCGCCAGGCTCGATACTCACCCATTTTCCCCGAAGATATACTTCGCCTTTACCTTGAATACATAAAAATGCCTCTTCTGAAATCGGATAAGTATACATGGGAGACTTCATGTCAGGCGACAGAGTTGATACATGAATGCTTTCTGTTTGAAAACCATTCCCGGGCCATGCAATTAACCTTGTTGGGATCTCATGAAGTATTATCTCAATTCCTTCATTCAGATCACCGATCGCGCCTGTACGCCTAATTTCATCATAACTACGGTTTTTAGCTAAATAATCTTTTTTAGTACGTGGCATTTTACTTTCTCTGAAATTTTATCTAAGTATAGACCAGTCCCACGATGTGATATTTATCGGTGTTTACTAGAGTTAAGGTCGATTTATAGCTCTCAGATAATCTGGCACTTTAAATTAACTTTTTGGTATTAATTTTAAATTAAGATTTTATCTAAAAATGAGGAGATTCTAATAAAAAAACCTACTGAAAATTTGGAAACAAGAAATAAATTAAATCTTAAATAACTGAAATAAGATTTAAAAACTACACAAGTGTTGGAGGAGGAAAGGATGATTCCTGGCTAAATCTACTTATCAAAAAATCGGATTAATAATAAAGCAAATGTAGAGCAGAGAAATCCGACTCAAAATACAAACACTAAGTCTGATTATTTTGATAATCAGACTTAGTGTTTCCACCAGGGCTTGGATTCCACAAATAAGTGCATACGCATTTTTATATCATTTTATATTCTGTTGCTTAGCATATCTTAATGCTTCATAAATAAGTGCGGATGCAAATCCTTGTTTTTGATAAGTGGAAGGCTATGCTTACTGCTTAAACGACCTTAAAAAGTTGATGAAATGAACGATACAGCTTATTAGAGAATAAGTAAGTACTATCAATTTGCTATTTAAATTAATTAAAATTCAAACACAAAGATTCTTTTGTTGCTTGTTTAGTATATAATTATCCATTTTTGGATGTTAATAATGTACCCTATTGAACAACTCATTGACTTTAATCCTGCTTTAATTTACGGATTCGATCCAGAATCACCGCCCCATACTATGACTAAGCCTCAAGATGAAAGTATTTTTTCAGTTGAAATTGAACAACATGTCGACCTTCTAAATGCTTACCTTTATGCTCAAAATACAATCCTTCCCTTCATTAAAGAATCCAGCCTAGATAAAATTACCCCAGAACAGTTGTTAGAGTGGGTGTGTCAATTACATGGATTTATTGGTAAAAGTTTATTGAATGAGGAAGGATTAAAATCAGGGGTTTACACTGACCAGGAAATCGTCCGTTGGCAACAAACAGTAATTTCAGTACCTGATTTATACAATTTTATGGATAATATAAGACGTACTCCACATGCTTCGGAGTTGTTCATAAGCTCCTATTCACAAAAATATAAGCTAGATATTACTATATGCACTGTATTTGCATCTTTGACAAAGCGTTATCATGATCAATTCATCAGTAAACATCCTGAATTAGCTTCTTATAAAGGACGAAGTCCCGATATGGTTAATGACATAGTCAATAGTTTTAGGGATGCCATAATAAATGGGGGATTGTCAAAAGAAGAGCAAAAGGCTCTTCAACAAGTCGTTCAATTTGGAACGCCAGTTGATCAGTTATCTACAGCAATGGAGGGCTTTGCAAAAAATGTATTGGATCAATGGAAAAATTTAAGAAGTATTAATACTATAGATGAGCAAGCTCAGATTCTGGCCGAAATCTTTTATCAGCTTACGTCAATTCACCCATTCCCAAATGCAAACGGTCGCACTGCAACTTGTTTGATAAACATCATACTAAAGACAATTAACCTACCCGATATTATTTTACGCTTTCCTGGACAACGCAATTCTTTTTCTAGTGCTTATGAAAAATCGATGAGCGTCATTCTGGAAACTCGTGAACCTTTTGCGAAGCACATGGCAAACTGTATTAAATTAGCTAAGAAAACCCCCTACTCTAATCCTGACTTGGCTTTTATAGTCCGAGAGAAAGTATTACTGAGGGAAGAATATAAGTTGTTAATTAATCAACCAGCATTTAACCCGCAAAAGTTTGCGAAAGAAGTTGATAAAATCATCGATGACTATTTATCTGAGGGCTATGATAAAGTCTTCTCAAAAATACGCCAACATATGATGAATACCAAAGAAAATTTGCTCAAAGTTTTATCCTCTTCATTAAGTTCATTTGCTCTGCCTGTTAATCCACTGACATTATTTCAAGAAGGTATTAAACACTATAAAAATAAACTTCACGCTCAAGCTATAGAGAGCCTGACAAAATCAATTTCGGGATTTCAGGCTAAAAAAGGGGCTGTTTGTGCCGAGGTGGCCAAGTGCTATTCCTCTTTAGGTTCTGTTTATCGAGATAATTCAAATTATCAATTGGCCATTGAGACTATGGAAAAAGCACTAAATTGTTTGGAAGAATTAAAAATTAAAGATTATGAAGCTGCTGTCAAAAAACACGGTGAATGCCTGTTATTCGCAGGACATAAAACTTTTTCAATATATCAAACAGCGGTTTCAGATTATAAAGAAAAGCATTATCTTCTTGCATTATCCAAATTAAAATTTTGCATTGGTCAATGGTATAACCAAACCATCCAAAAAGAGCAATTAGCTATTTGTTATTCGACTTTAGCCTCTTGCCAAAGAGAGCTTGGTAACATCGATGATGCGATTAATTCATGCAAACAGGCATTAGAACTCTCAGCACCGGAAAAACAAAAATCAATTCAGAAAAAATTGGACGGTTTAATAGGACAATTGGAACAAACAGTCACTATGTTATATCCTAGTCATTAAAAATGGTGCATCCCATTTAAATTTAAAAGAGTTTTTGGAGCCGAAACGGTGGGTCACTATACATTTACTAGACCCTATTTTCGGCCAACATTAGTTCCCACTTTAATAATGTAACTATCAATAGTGGACTTTCATTTAATATCGCTAAGCAATTGAAGAACTAATATCGCCTTATCTTTCAATAAATAGTCCGTTTCTAAGCATAATCGGAATTTATAACATCTACAGATTGCTAATAAAATTCATTAAGTACTCAATTGTTATCTGTAGCATAAAAATACTGTCCGAACATAGAGAATACGTACGCACTAGATCATCCATGACTAACTTTTGCTAAAGTGTGAATTTACTTTTTCTCTACAATAGACACAATAGCTTGTTTGTGATTTTACCAATAATAGTGTCTATCTCCCAATCACCTATTCGTATGTTTTCATTAACAATACTAGGCCGTTCATTTATAAATCTTCTATTACGTATTGAACCTTGACGCTTAGGGCTGCCATAGCACTTTATATACTTTTTATGTTGATGTCTTAAATGTTTATATAAATCGCCACCCTGCCTTTTATTTTTCAATATAAACTGATATATCCATTCGTGGCTTAAATTGAAAATAGAACAACGTTTAGCATAACCACATATTTGTTCTGGACTCCATTCATCTTGTATTTTCTCTTTAACAAATGCTTTTACTGACTTAGTAAATTTAATGCAGGTAGGTTTTGACTTTTTACGCTGTTCAGCAAATGATTGAGCATAATCGGCTTTGTAATCCCAATAACCTAAGCGGGTTCGAACAAATGTGATATTACGATTCCTGGGAAATAGTCGACTTATGCACTCCTATTTCATCCGCTATTAGATAAAATCCAACATGATTCATACTGATTAAATTCCTTAATCTTAAAATTTATTAAATTGGGCTTTGGCTTATACAGGCGTGCAAGATATTTGTCTCTAAGCGTTCAGCCATCAACACATGCGTGTAATATCCATATTTTCCATCGGCTCTTTTTAACTCCCTTATAATGGATGACGGACTAACTTAGAATTCAGCTCTCAGAACTGGGGCAACAGTTAGACTGTTGCCTAGTTTCTATCTGGACACAGGAATAATAAAGAATTTATTGTTTAAGCTCCAAATCGAAACTCTGACTGATGTTCTTTAATTTTTTTTCTAGATAGATTTTTAATATTTGTAAAAAAGCGGATAAATTGATTAAATTCGTTATCCATGCGGCTTCCAAAGATTGCATCATCATCAGTTCCTATGACTAAATTTTCAGAAACATCAGCATAAACGGAGGCTACTGGATGTGGTTGTTCCTCCAAATGCCAATTAAGTTTTTTATGGCAAGTTGGACAAATCTCTATTGGCAACTCTAAAGTGCGAATTCGTTCTTTCTGTTGTTCCGTTAAAAAAATACAATGTCCTAATCTTATTTTACCTCGAAATAAGGTGCTTCCACTATCCGAGTGATCTTTTTTCCATTTTTCCAAAGCATCCAAAACTGCATCAGTGTCTTGCTTTTCTATGTCTGTATCACTCTCTCCCATGTGAATAGCGATACTGACTCTATTTTCTAAAGCCATTGTTACGACTTCAGCGAGCTCCTTGCCGGTAAGGGTTCTTTTGCTCAAAGGATTTCCGCTGATATCAATACCTACCAATACTTTTGCAGGGCTTTTCAGTACCCGTTGAATAAACTCTGCAGCATCATCTAAAGTATGAAGGGTCCTATCGAGGCTTAACAATCCATGTGCTGACTTCCTATCATTTTTAAAATTATCAGGATTAAGCCCTGCCTCAAAAGCATCAATATAATCATTTCTAGATTTGCCACTCATCGCTTTTGGAGTTGTACGAATTTCAAGGTATTTAGTTTCCGAATTTTTAACTACATCAATGGTGCCCTGCACAATATCGTCCAAAGTTTGCACCATTTTATGAATTAGCCCGAATAACCCCCAAATCATATCAATTAGTTTTCTATCATACCCTCCTGTAGGTTGTTCTTTTGTTATATCCAAATAGTGTTGTCTTAAGCGCTCATACTCAACATATATCGCACTACAATTGTTCTTTTCAGCTGTTTTTCTCAAGAATTCCAAACTGAAGCTGCCGTTTAAGTGACAATGTAAATCACTCTTATTTTTTTCAAACATTATTAAACTCACTTTCAATCTTTGTATTTAGGGTTGGGCCTTGCAGTTGCCACCTGTTGCATCTTTCTCACATTAAAAAAATAACTATATTTTTTAATGTGATTATAACTTGCATCAAAGGTCACCGGAATTTTTGCTCAAGCAACTCCGAGAACTATTAATTGCCAAATGCAAAGGTCAATAATCCTATTTATTTTTGGAAACTATAAATAGAAGCGTATCATCCTCAGTACATTGCTCGGCAAAAAGTAGCAATCCTGAATAATCAGACAGTTTATGAACATAAAAAGCAGCTATAGGATTTATTCCGGCGCTCTTTGCAAGATGAGAATTTTATGTAATGTTGATATTTTCATAAAAGGGCTATTTGAGCAAATAAAAACATGAATCTTTATATTTGGGGCCCTAATTTGGAACTTCTCAGATTTAGACACTGATCATAATCTCTAATGAGTTTGTACTATGTTACCACCCGTATTTTTTAATTTTCCAAGTAAACACAATGCAGCTAATAACGCTATTTCTTCCTCTGGACGGAAATCCATAGCAACAGCAAATCCGATGTGATCCTCTTCAGGTAAAGCTAATTCACTTGTCAAAATTGGCCTTACTTTATTAATCAATGCTTGCATTGCAATATCATCTATGGATGTAAAATGGATTTTTCTACTGGTTATCATCTCTCCCAACGTGACATGCAGGGCATATTTTAATAAATATAGAGCATCTTCTTGGGTTTGATGCAGGTTATTTAACTGAATCTGACTTTCTTCATTATATAAGTGGGTAAACTCATATTGCTCAGATAAAAAATCATTATAAAGGATATCAGTCTGTTGTGTGTGATGAGTCTGACATCTAAAGAAAAACAAAATAGGATCACCATCTTGTAACTCAGTAATTTTAAAGCATCCCTGGAAAATAAAAGGTGTTTCCCAAACAGCTACTAAAACAAGGGTTTCAACGTTAATTCCTGTAAATTTTTTCATATATAACCGAGTGTCATTAATGTACTTCATACATCAAAGGGAATTAATTGAATTACAGTGTTTATTTTTAGATCTCAATAAACGCCAACTATGACTTATATTGTATAAATATAGAATTGTGCTGCCCATATTTTTCGCCAGATGGTAAATTAAAACGTACACTTTATCAATATTTAATAGGGGTTGATAAATTACCTATTCATCAATAAGAAAATCGGATTAAGATTTCATTTTTTCATTACTATCCCTTAATTCCAGCCACATGGCGTTTAATATGGCAAAGGTACAAGCGAGTCCTGTCCCAAGAATCCATGAGAAATACCACATTTTTTTCTCCTCTATTAGTATGAATTGAATTGCTCTTTAATGGTCTTTTCATTAACTTTACCGCGAAGGACACGATAAACCCACGTTGTATATGCCAGAATAATTGGAAGAAAAACTATGGTCGCAACAAGCATAATAAATAATGTGGTCTGGCTCGAAGAACTATCCCATACCGTCAAGCTGTATTTTGGGTGAGTTATTGAAGGCAGGATAAATGGAAACATACTGACCCCTACCGTAGCTATTAAAAAGCTAATGCTGATGCTGCTAAATAGGAAAGCCATCAATACCCTATTGGCGAATAAAATAGCCAACCAGGCACAGAGAATACTTGTAATAGGAACCAAAAGGGAAATCGGTGTATTTCTATAATTTGTGAACCAGGCGCCCATTTGCATACTCACTTCTTTGTGTAACGGATTAGAGGGACCATCATGGAGCATTACATTGTTCAAGGTATAGCCCTCAAGGAAATTAGTCCAATAACCCATAAAGATAAATAGCAGCGTCATCAATAGAGCCACATAGCGGGCCCCTTTTCCTGCTTTTTTTTGCAAGACTCCTTCTGTTTTCATTTGTATAAAAAAAGCACCATGCATCGCCAGAATTAGTACTGAAAGCAAACCACAGCATAATGCGTAAGGATTTAATAACTGAAAAAACGTC
The DNA here is from genome assembly GCA_030694525.1 of Legionella sp. GTDB lineage: Bacteria > Pseudomonadota > Gammaproteobacteria > Legionellales > Legionellaceae > Legionella. The sequence goes on from JAUXYG010000100.1 coordinate 13,460, forward strand.
CCGGTATACATCGCCCTTAACGTGTCATCATAATAAAACGGCACCCCTTGCAATACATTCCCCACAGCCACTCCAAAAATAAGTGCGGGCACAAATCCGCCAACAAAAAGGACCCAATCCCAAGCAGATCGCCAAACAGTATTATCCAGCTTGGAACGGTATTTAAATCCTACAGGTCTTAAAATTAATGACAATAAAACAAGCAGCATTGCCAAATAAAATCCGGAAAATGAGAGCGCGTAAAGATCAGGCCATGCTGCAAAAATTGCACCACCACCCAGGATAAACCATACTTGATTCCCCTCCCACGTCGGTCCAACTGTATTTATCAAAATACGACGTTCGGTATCCGTTTTGGCAAGCCAGGGTAACCACATGGCAACACCAAGATCAAATCCATCCATGACCGCAAAGCCAATTAATAAAATGCCCAGTAATAGCCACCAAATTATTCTTAAAGTTTCATAATCTAAAATCATTGTACACCCCAAGTGAATTTGTGAGATTTCTTTCTAATCTTTTCTAATGGGTAAGCACCCTATCTGGTCCAAGTCGAATGTACTTAACCATGAGATACAGTTCTACAATTGCCAAGACCGTATAAAACAATACAAATCCGGTTAACGAAGTCATTACCTGGCCTATGGATAAAGAAGAGGCGCCCATAAAGGTCGGCAACACCCCTTGTACAACCCACGGTTGTCGCCCATATTCAGCAACTACCCAGCCTAATTCCGCAGCGACCCAAGGTAATGGCAAGGAATAAAAAGCCATCCGATGATACCAACGCGTAGTGTGCAGTTTATTTTTAGCAGAAAGGTAAAAACCGACAGCGAACAGTAAAATAAAATAAAAACCGCATGCAACCATAATTCTGAATGAAAAAAATAGAGGCGCGACTTTAGGTTTTAAATCATTTGCTGCTTGATTAATCTGTTCTTCTGTTGCTTCAACAACATTGGCCGTGTATTTTTTAAGTAAAAGAGCATACCCCAAATTCTTAACATGACTCTGTAACTGCTGTTTTGCATCGTTATTATTAGGATCATTTTGTAAAGTGCTAAGAGCAGAATAGGCTAACAGGCCGTCCTTAATCCGATCTTTCCCATCTTCAATTAACTCATTAATACCTGATAAAGGCGTATTAAAAGAACGGGTTGCAATAATTCCCAAAGCGAAAGGTATTTTAACCGCATATTTGGTGGTTTTTGCCTGCTCATCCGGAATACCAAAAAGACTTAAGCTTGCAGGAGCCTTCTCTGTTTCCCACATGGATTCCATAGCCGCTATTTTCATTTTCTGATTGTCATTGGCAAGATAGCCACTCTCATCTCCAAGGACAACAACGGATAACGCTGAGGCCAGACCGAACGAGACGGCAACCGTCATTGAGCGTTTCGCGAACTCTTTATTACGATTCCTAAGCAGAAAATATGCGCTAATGGATAGAACAAAAACCGATCCGGTAACATATCCAGCACTAATAGTATGTACAAATTTTGCTTGCGCTACTGGATTAAATATAATGTCGAAAAAACTGCTCACCTCCATACGCATGGTTTGGTAATTAAAATAAGCGCCCACTGGATTTTGCATCCATCCGTTTGCAATTAAAATCCATAATGCCGATAAATTAGTACCTAAAGCGAGTAACCAGGTACACACCATGTGTTGCACTTTAGTCAGGCGATCCCAACCAAAGAAAAATAAGCCTACGAAAGTTGCTTCGAGAAAGAATGCCATTAATCCTTCGATTGCTAATGGAGCACCAAATACATCACCTACGTAACGTGAATAGTAGGACCAGTTCGTCCCAAATTCAAACTCCATGGTTAAACCTGTGGCTACACCAAGTACAAAATTAATCCCAAATAAAATACCCCAGTATTTAACCATTTGTCGCCATATTTCTTTTCCTGATAACACATAAACCGTTTCCATAATCGCTAAGAGCACTGAAAAACCCAAGGTCAACGGAACGAATAAAAAATGGTACAATGCGGTTAAAGCAAACTGTAATCTGGATAAATCAACTACATCAGTTCCAGGAATCATTTAATCACCTCTTAATTGTTTGCTTTATACGGGTTTGCTCTGGCTCGCCGAGTAGCCAGACATTACCTTGTTCAAGTTTAGGATGCATGGTCCGAACGCAAATCCACCACAATAAAAACAGGAGTAGTAGTTTGATAATTAAAGTAAAAGAAATATCACGTCTTAGGGATTCGATGATAATACTCACTAAAAAGGTATAGCTCGCTGTCATTTTCAACGTATTTTACCTACAACAGTCACACAAATACCTTGATCTATATCATGGAAAAATATAAAAAAGCGGCAAAACAGGATAAACTATACGATTTAGCAACTCATAATTTGATGATCAAAACTATTAATCCTAACCAGTCCTGCTCTCATTGCGGATTTTTATCTTTTTGCACTCTGGATGGGGGAAACCCTCATTGGCTAAATCAAACCAGCACAGCGGTAAAGCAAGAGCATCTTCTTAAAACGAGAGAAACATTGTATTTTCCACAAAATACGTTTCATAGTCTCTATGCAATTAAATCCGGAAGTTTGAAAACTTTTGAAGTGGATAAAGATGGAAATGAAATAATTCGGGGCTTTTATTTCGCTGGAGAGATTCTGGGATTTGAAGCAATCGCCTCAGGAACTTATCTTTTCTCAGCTAAAGCTCTTTCTGAGACCATAGTGTGCGAGATTCCCTACACTCATTTTGTTACGTTATTAAATTCTAACTCCAGTCTGCAAAAACAGGTTTTGTATCTAATCAGTCAAAAATTGTCTATCGGTTCCTACTTAAATTTTATAACGGCTGAACAACGCTTAGCGGCATTTCTTATCGATTTGTTCAAACGATTACATGTTTGTGAACAAAAAATGGAATTTATTTTGCCGATGTCACGTCAGGATATTGGGAACTACTTGGGGTTATCGGCAGAAACAATTAGCCGTTTATTTTCCCAGTTTAAGGAAAATAAAATCATCTCGATTAAAGACAAACACATTCAATTTCTTAAATTTGATATGCTCAAATTGATAGCACAATAAATAAATGAAATCGGGGGAAATAATCCCCCATTCTAGAATTTGAGCTTTGCGGTCGCGCAAACACTAAATTGATATTTGCATACCCTTTATTTTCGTTTTGGCACAATAATGACTGGAGGAATTTCGGTTAATACCGGCTTATCAAATAGTTTGTTTAAACGCCCACCGGAAATATTCTGTAAGTCCTCTTTCTTTACCGTCTCTTTAGGTGTAACTTTTGAAGATTTTGTAGAGGTCTTTTTCATAATGATATCCTGTAAATAAAATAGATAATCTAAGTATAGATTAATTTTTATAAAATATAAGTTTTAAAAGAAAAGGATGAATGATCATGTTATCGGAAGTTTTTTATGGTGATATAAAGAACTGTAGTAAATCCTACACCCATTCACTATCGCTGTGCGAGTGATACAAAAAAATTGAAGGCAAAAGTAAAATTAGTAATCAACCTGGAGATTGATTATTCTTCGGCCCGCTGATTGCATGATCCTCTTCGATTCTTTGAACAAATTCTTTAAAGAAGATCTGTGCGCTTTTTCCAGACCGATTGTGCAATGAGTCCCAAGCGGCATTGTGGCCATTATCATGAGATTCAGCGGTTTCCATTTTTCTATCACTTTTAATCTGTTCTCGAGCTTGTACCAAAGTCTCTTTTATTTCAGCTAAATTTGATTTATTAAGGGGAATTGGACCCTCAGTTTTAATTTTGCTGTCCAGATCATTAATTTCTTTATCTAGTGCTGCCTTTTTATCGCGTCGTTCCGAAGTAAGCGCTTTGTGCATCGATGCATAATGTGGAATTACCCCATCATCGATGCGATTACTTCTATCCTCTTTTTTTGACCTAACTACTATGTAGTCTTTATAGGCTTCAGGAATATCCTTGAATGCGCTACTGGCATTAATTTCCCATTTTGCTAATGCAATACCTAGTGCCACAAAGGGTTTAGCGAGCCACCCAAGAATTTTTCCTCTTAGACTTTCATTCTCACCTATTTGATTTCGATCCAAACGTATATGACCTACGATGAAATTAGTCAGACTCGAGAACGAGCGACTGTTAAAAATGTTAACAGGTTGATCTATCTGATGTAAATGCTGTGCCACCATAGATGCAACTCCGGCGCCGAGAGAATGACCTTTTAAGGTAATATTTTGTGGGGAAACACCTTGATCCAATAACCGCTGTACTTGGGCAATACCGTCTGTGACCAAATCCTGTTTTGAGGTCGCTTTTCCCAAACTTTGGCCTACACCCCTAAGGTTAAACCCAACAACATTCGCATTAAGTGTCCTGGCATCCTCTTTCATTTCATCCATAATTTGTTCATAACACATACCATTACCAACGAAATTAATAATATATTTCTGATATTCAGGCTCACGGGTCTGTTGAGATATATGCTGAACTTCAATCGTATCGAGCTGCGCTTTATCATGAGTAATGACTTGATGTTTTTCACAATGGAGACCTTCAGAATTATGAGTAGGTGACGTCGCATCAATTACCAAATGATCAAAGTTTTGAGTTTGGGCAGGTAGTATTATTTTGCCTACCCGTTCTCCGATTAGTCTATTTGCCCCTAATTTAATAGCATCCCATAATAAAACCGGGGGGAAAATCACTCGAGTTGCAATATACTTAAACCACTCCCATCCACTATATTTTGGTTTCGATGCATTATAAATGGTAGCCATAATTTCAACCTATTCACCGTTTCTGACTAAATTATAGTCAATTTGCTTGGTAAAATCATAAAAAGGCAGAATGATGATTATCAAACAGGCCTATTGGCGAGGACCCAATTAATATAAGTACACATTCCTAGAAAATGCCAACTCCGATAAGGTTATTTTATAATCGCAGTTGGCATCTTTATTTATTTATTTATTAATAGTTATGCTTTTAATAACTACGGGAGTCAAGGGTTTGTCCTGAGGGTTGGTAGGTACTTTGCTTATTTTGTCCGCAACGTCCTGTCCCGCAATTACTTCGCCAAAAACATTGTATGAGCCTTGTAAACTTGGAGTGGGTGCAACAGTGATAAAAAACTGGCTGCCATTGGTGTCTTTGCCCGCATTAGCCATAGCCACCACGCCCGCTTTGTTAAAACTGACATTAGTATTTTCATTATCAAACTGATATCCGGGACCGCCAGTACCATTGCCCAGAGGATCTCCTCCCTGAATCATAAAGCCACTTATTACTCGATGAAAAGTCAAACCATTGAAAAAAGGATATTTAACCATTTTACCTGTTTTTGGGTCTTTAAATTCTTTTGTTCCTTCTGCCAGCCCGACAAAATTAGCAACAGTAACGGGGGCTTCTTTTGAAAGAAGTTTAATAGTTATAGTGCCTTCAGATGTATTGATAGTGGCTGTCTCTGCGTTTAAAGTCATAGCGCTCACTGTTAAAAGGAATGCCGTTACAATAGGGAACATTTTTTTCATTCTTATCTCCGTAATTACTGTAATGTATTTTTTACCGAGGCAGTATAGCAGCAAGTATAGCCATGATAAAATGAGGAGTTTTTTTGTTTAATCTATTAATAATCAGAAGCTAATAACTTATATACATCTATATCATCCTTTCCCTTTCGTTCAAGAACTAGTTTGTTTTTGTACCAAGTTAAATTCAAAATTTTTATCTTTTAACGTCATAAATTTATAGAATGAAACAAATTTACATGCTTTAATCAAATCGGTTTTTAAACTTATGGAGTAAAGTGATGTTACCAGTTAAAAAAATGGCGCAATACATACTGGCGGCTGCAATTTCAAATTATGCTTTTGCAGATATTATCGAATTAGATGCAGCAAACCCGGATCGTTGTCGACAACAGATTCTTAATAGCTCGGATGAACTCCCTATTATTGCTACTTTTACAAGCAATAGTCTTGACGGTAATTCAAAAATATTTATGCCTAAATTGGAGCTTTTAGCGAAACAACATCCAAATAGAACTTTTTTTATGTGGGATGCCGAAAAAGACATCGCTCATGTAACTCAAACGCTTTGTTTGCAACAATTAGGGATTTCCATTACCCCAAGTCTAATAATGGTTGGCGTGTTTAAACATTACCCAACAGGAGAAACGTTCATGTCCTCTGCTTTACGATTAAATTGGGCAGGACAAATGAGTGTTGAGGAAATGGAACAATTTATCGATGTTTCCACTCCTGATTTAAAACAATCCTTGCTCCTCAAATGAATATTTAGATAGTTCTCGCCTGTGTGGGCTTGGGTATCACCTCAAAATTTTATGTTCTTTTACCACGCATAATGTTTCATTTGTCATCCCCACGCAGGCGGGGATCTATCCAAATATTTAGCAAAATGCCACATTATTGGATAGATCCCCACCTGCGTGGGGAAGACAACTTATTAATTCACAACATTATTATGCATTAAAAATTTTGAGGGGATCCCTTAATTTCACAAACGAAGTGAGGGGGGAAGACAAATAATTAATTTACACCATTATCGTACATTAAAAATCATGAGGGGATTGTTGCTCAGCCCGCGGTCAGTGGCGCGGTGATTCGATGGTAGTAGTTTTTACGAAAGCCGAGTGTAACACTTAATTATATTCATTCTTCTTAATATACTTACATGGAATACATTTTTTTAGTACTATATAAGCGCCAAAAGAAAAAATTTTAATCCTTTAGATAAAATTTATTGCAAATCTGCTATACTAATCCCGTACCTCAAGTCAACATTATCAGGAGGATTTTATGACTAAGTACTCAATGGCAGGTTCTGCTACCCTTAAAATATTTCAAACAGCTTTCATTCTTTCTTCGCTTTTTGCCTTTGCTTCATCCGCAATAGCGAGAGATGGCTGCCCAGTTGGACAACACCCTAATCCAGAAAACCTGTCCCAATGCGTGGATAATGGAACAACCGGACTTGAGACTAAATGTGATCCTGGTCAAAAGAAATGGTATGACCCCCGTACTAAAACCTGGAATCCATGCTAGATATTAAAAACTAAATCGACATTTGGTAGTTAACCCCAAATAGGGATTAACTACCATCTAATAATTTGAATTCAGTTTGGCTTTATACCTCTCTTAAAATCCAATAATTAAATATCGATAGGATAAATGATTGAAGGTTCAATAGTTTAGTTGAACTTAAGTAGTTATGCCCCCACAAATGGTCATTATAAATGAACAGAAAAATTTAAGTATGTCCTGCTGCCGAACATGACATCACATCAAATGTTTAAAATGAGTCATGCCCACACAGGTGGCAACCAATTAGCAAACCTACTATGTATATCGTGAACTAATAATTCAATCCCTTGGCATAGACTGCAAATGAATATGTATGTCATAGTATTAAAAGTATTTACAGTATTTTTAACGATAGAATGTTAAGCAGAGTGCTTATTATAAGGACAAGATCAATTAATGTTTAGTCAGAAGAAAATATTAATATTCCTGCTTCTTCTATTATGCATTTTTGCTATATTACTTTACTTCGCCTCACAACAGGCTAGAGTGTTGCAGCGCGATCCGATAGTTTTAATGAATCGCTATTACTTATTAAAACTATCCAATCCAGAAGCAGCAAAAAAGGCATTACAGGTAATTTTAAGAAATCATGAGAGCTATTTGCCGGCGTTAAATGAGTTAAGTCAGATCTACTTACAGGAAAATAATCTGCACTCCGCCTTACCTCTGTTTAAACAGTTACATGAATTACAACCAGATGACTCCAATTATTCCCTTCAGTTAGCTTATATTTATTTTAAAATTGGTGAATGGGATAAAGCTGCTCCTCTTCTTAAGCGCTTAAAGGACAATCAAAAGCAGCCTTATCAAGATGAGGCCACGGTCATTTTAGATAAAATGTCCTCATCAGTGGCTTACTACAAATCAGATGCTACCATATCATTATTTAATATAAACCAGCCACCCCAACCCTCATTAGTTAATCGAATATTGCTCGATTATTTTTATAAATTACGTCAAGAACAACCAGAGCAAGCCAAAAAACTTTTGGTCACTTTAAATCAAATGAATCCAGATAACGTGATTATCCAGGAGGAATTAGGCTATTACGCGTTAAAAGAACAAAATGATAAGGAAGCTGTATTATGGTTTACTCGAGTATATAGTGAAAAACCCTCGCCAAGAATCGCGCTCCAGTTAGCTTATTTATACATGAATTTAAAAAATAACCTGGAGGCTTCTCAATATTTTTTACTGGCAACTTTATCTTATGTGCCTGAAATCAAAGCGGCAGCTTTTAGGGGTTATGAATTAACCCGGTACCAGGAGCCGACAGTTTTATCAGAACAAATAGCAGCCAATAACCTGGTACAGCCCTCAGCCCCTGAGCAGGTTGTGCTTCTGGATCAGTTTTATCTTTTAAAAAAGCAAAATAAAGAAGCCGCCTGGAGTCTGATTACCGAAATCATAAAAAAATATCCTAACGATGTTAAAGCCTTAAAGGAAGGAGGTTTTCTTGCGATTGATAAAGGATACCAGGCGGAAGCGATTAGATACTTTACTCAGGCTTATAACTTGACTTATGAGCCGGATCTGGCCATGCAATTGGGTTATTTATATGATCAGACTCCTAATAAATACATTGCTTACCAGTATTTTAAATTAGCCACTCATAGCTCCGATAAAACGCTGGAGTTACGCGCACAGAACGCTCTGACCAATCTCGCCGGATTGCAAACAAAAGCACTTCCTGCGCCCTACTTCGGTGAAGTATTTTTTGATCCGTTCACTCAAAGCAGGTTTGGATTAACCGTACGTCCATTGGTTGCCCGATTGGGTATTGAGCGTGATAATAGGCTTCAAAGTAAGGTTTACCTGGCTTTTCGCCAGACAGATGATAATAAATCAGAGAGTCTCGGCCAAGTCCCACAAATTTACGAAGATAATGTCCGCATTATGGGAGTGGGTCTACAAATAACCCCCATAAAATTGTTTCCCATGGTGGCCTTTATTGAAGCAGGTGGCGCTTATGATTTATTTTATCGTGATAGAAATCGCTGGCGAGGTGATTTACGAGGCGGTTTAATGTATTACAATGAATTTGGTGCACGCCCCGCTTATTTTGATCGGCTTAAATTCAGTACTGATTATTACAGTACACTCTACGGCGACGCTACTTATTTTTCCAGATACGACAATAATGTTATTGGTACGCTTAAAACGCATCAGGGAATTCGTCTTATTCAATATCATAGCAGTATGATTAATTTATACATTACCGGGCGGGTAATAGAAGATACCAATCGTGAGTTTTTTAATAACATTGCCGAAATTGGGCCAGGAATTAGCTTTACCCCATCGAATCGCTTCCCGGTCCAATTACGATTTGAACACATAAATGGGGTTTACTTGCCGGCGGGAGGTTCTGTGAATCCTTATGGTAAATACTATACTAACAATATGGTGCAACTTTTCTCATATGTAAAATTCTAATGCCTAGTGAATTCATTTTAATTATATTTTTTATAATGTGGTATTTTCTTATCGCTTTGGCGGTACTTTTTATTATTTCCGGAATTGATGATTTATTCTTTGATAGCTATTACTGGGTGCGTTACTTTTACCGTTTTTGGAAAACCAGAAATTATAAACCCCTTACTTATGAAGAACTTGCGACTAAAAAGGAGCAGCTGATCGCCGTATTAGTACCCTGCTGGCATGAGGCGGGTGTTATTGGAACGATGTTAAAGCATAATTGTTATTCCATTGATTATTCCAATTATAATTTTTTTGTGGGTGTTTATCCTAATGATCCAGAAACGGTACGTGAAGTAGAAGAGGTATCTTCCTTAATACCTCAAGTGCGTTGTGTCATTGGTGATACTCCAGGACCTACTAATAAGGCAACCAATTTAAACGGTATTTATGCCTATGTTCGAGAATTTGAAAAAACATTAGATCAAAAATTTGAAATTTTTGTCTTCCATGACTCAGAAGATATCATCCATCCTATGTCTTTTAAATTATATAATTACTTAATTCCGCGCAAAGAGATGATTCAAATTCCAGTCTTTCCCCTTGAAGTGGGTTATTGGAACTTTACTCATTGGCTTTATGCGGATGAGTTTTCAGAAAATCATACCAAAGATATTATCGTTAGAGAATCAATTCATGGTCATGTACCCTCTGCAGGCGTAGGCACTGCGTTTTCACGACATGCGCTCCACTTGCTTGAAGATCCAGTCACGCATAACCCATTTTCTATTGATTCCCTGACAGAAGATTATCGAACCTCATTAGCCATAAGAATTCATGATTTAAAGCAAATATTTTTAACCGAAAGTATTGTACGAATGAAATGGCGCCCTAAAGGTTTTTTTCGTAAAGGGTATGAACAAAAGCCAACTCGTGAATATATCGCTACCCGTGCTTTATTCCCGTTTGAATATAAAAAAGCGGTGCGACAAAAAGCGCGATGGATTATTGGAATCGTATTTCAGGAGTGGTTACATACCAAGTGGCCTAAGCAATGGATTATAAGGTTCACCCTTGCCCATGACAGAAAATCGTTTATAACTCATTTCATTAACGGTTTTGGGTATTTTGTATTTTTATTTTGGATTATTTATTCTTTTGCTACCTATTGGAATCCGGAGTATCCCTCCCTCCAGGAGGAATTTAACCTCCATCCGTGGGTTTGGTGGTTGATTGTTCTGGTAACGATAATTATGATAGAAAGGCTTCTTCAACGTATGATTGCAGTGAGCAGGGTTTATGGATGGTTTCCAGCGTTGTTATCGATTCCCAGAGCGTTTTATGGCAACCTGCTCAATTTACATGCCCTCATACGTGCTTACCGAGTGTATTATATGACACCCAAATGTGAGGCTAGTGCCAAGCAGCCTATTTGGGATAAAACGGAGCATGTATTTCCGGGAAGTCATATATTAACTCCTTATCGGCAAAAGATTGGGGATGTTTTATTGAAGCAAAAGCGAATTACAAAAGAGGAATTAGACAGAGCGATTCTTGAACAACAATCTTCTGGTGAGCGATTAGGGAAAGTGCTCTGTCGGCTTAATTTAATCACTAATCAGGAACTGTTGTTGTTATTAGCAGAGCAATATAAGTTAAAACTCTTTCCGTTAAGTAAGCTTATTGAGTTAAAGAATAAAAATAAATTGGCTATTTCATGGACGTTACGACGCTGGTTGATACAACATCATGCAGTTCCCATTTCGGTAGATAATGAAAAGAAAATCTTAACCATTAGTATAGAGGATCCGACCAATGAGCTGCTAATTGAAAAGATAATCAATCATATTAGCCCTTATAAAGCTGAGTTCGTGCTTATTGATTCTTCACGGTAGCGTGATGGAGTTTAAAGTGTATGCTTTGTAGTTAATGTCTTGCCTGTTATGTTTCGTTTTTTAATTTTGAATTACTTGCTTCTTTTTACTTATCAGTAATTCAAAGATCGAAGTCTGAAAATAGATCCCTGGATCCCTCGGTCACGCCGAGGGACGTAGGGGTTACTTATTTCTTTTTAGTCCCTTGTAATCAAAGATCGAAGTCTGAAAACAGATTCCTGGATCCCTCGGTCACGCCGAGGGACGTAGGGGTTACTTGTTTCTTTTTAGTTCCTTGTAATTCAAAGATCGAAGTCTGAAAATAGATACCTGGATCCCTCGGTCACGCCGAGGGACGTAGGGGTTACTTATTTCTTTTTAGTCCCTTGTAATCAAAGATCGAAGTC
>JAUXYG010000112.1 GCA_030694525.1 Legionella sp.
CCACAATCGGAACACCTGCAACTGGGGCTGCTAATAACTTCCCATGTTCAATCACACGTAAGCGCCCTGGCTTTTCTGTCACCAGTATTTTCCCATCGGGTAAAAATGCGACACTCCAAGGAGAAGCTAGGCCTGAAGCAATAGCCTTAAGCGCGACATTTTTAACAGTAGTTGTATTTGCTTGCTCTGCTGACAAAGGCATATAAATTGCAACACCAACTGTCGCTAACAACAATAGCAAACCAAAAAGAATAAGTTTTCGTGCCTTCATTAACTTAGCCATCATTGTCAGTGGAAGCATAACCTTGTCCTAAAGACAGCGTTATGCTTCCAAATTAAAAAGCCAGTTATATGCTTCCATTCCAATGTCCGCGTGTTATCTAAATCATCGCCTAAACTTGCAATTAAGATAAAAACAGGTACTATTCTAAAAAAAGCAGTTCGGCGCTAGTCGAACTGCTTTCTTGCTGCAGCGCATGATAATTATGCAATGGATAAGTAAAAATGGAATTATCAGAAAATTTAACGCGCAAATCTCGAAAAAATCTTACATCTCGCAGTGTAGATGCTGCGCTACAACCATTTGTAAATTTCCATGATGAAGTTAAACTTGAGTTTAATGCATGGACATTCAAAAACACAGGCTCAATAGATAATCGTAACAAACTCCTGAATGGAGGAGCAAATGTTGCAGCATTTTCTCTTATAGATCAAAAAACAAGAAAAGATTTTGGTATTTTCTTTTCAGGTCATGAACTAGCGGACTTAGTCGCATCTAAAGTAGCTAAACACATTCGTTCAGGCGCATCAGTAATTGACCCAACTTGTGGCGCGGGCGATTTACTTATAGCATGTGCTAGACATTATAAAAAACAAGCTGACTTTGAATCTACTATAGCCTTATGGAGCTCAAAGTTAGCAGGAATAGATTTGCACAAAACTTTTATCGATACGGCAAAATCAAGACTCAAATTACTTGCCACAGAGTCTTTCTTGCCGAGTACAAACCCCTCGGGATCACAAGCTACTGAATTCGAAAAATTAATTATCGACAATGCTTTAACCTGCTTAGATTTGATTAGTGGTTATGATCTTGTGGTTACAAATCCACCGTATGGGACCATCAACGCCCCGACAGATATCCTTTGGGCAAAAGGTAATATACAAACAGCAGGGCTTTTTTTAGATCGTATTTTAAGAAGTTCAAAACGTGGCCAAGAAATAGTTGCAGTACTTCCTGATGTTTTAAGAAGCGGCACTAGGTACTCCAAATGGAGAGAATGGATTACTCAGAATGCAAAAGTTTTATCAATTAATGTTGTCGGAAAATTCGACAAAACCACCGATGTTGATGTCTTTGTACTTCATTTACGTGCAGAGCAAAGTCATAAAAACAAATGGCCTCAAACTTATAGCCTTAAAAAAAACGATCAAAGAGTAGCTATTGGATCATTATTCAACGTAAGAATAGGCCCAGTAGTTCCACACAGAGATTTAGAAACTGGGCCAGTAAGGAAATATATTGACTGTTCGCAAACCAAAGACATGTCTGATTTACACCCTGCCCAAAATAGAGCATTCAATAGCACTCCCTATAGGGGGCCATTCATTGTCATTCGCAGGACATCAAGTCCAAACGACTCTAATAGGCTAGTGGCTTCAATTGTAATTACTAAAAATTTAGTTATGGTTGAGAATCATTTAATTATCGTTCAACCAATCGACGGGAAATTGAGTACATGTCGTAAATTATTAATTCGATTAAAAGACAAATCAGCCACAGATTGGATTAATCAAAGAATTCGTTGTAGACATTTAACAGTATCATCAATAAGAGAACTCCCTATTAATTGGTAAGGAAGTTAATCTTTTGTTATATCAGCGACCTTGTAAGGTGTAGCAGTCGGTAAAAGAGACTGTATCTTAACTACTTCTGCTAACCAATATGTAAGCTCTAATAACAATTGAACGGCGGCAGGATTATCTAACCGTTTAGATAGCTTTTCCATATAGAGCTCTATATCTTTCACAATGGAAGACATTTTGTCGTTAAGGATTAAAAACTTCCTATCTATTATAAGTTGAGGGCGATTAAGGTAGAGTTTATTTTGGATATACTTCGCACTAGTATATTTCCCCTCGATTAATCCGGTATTTAAATTAACTTCAAAAATATCGGCATAATTTACTATTGAAGGATCCGGGTAACAGATAACTCTTAAATAGTTATCCCCATCTGGCTCATGTGGCCAGTCATTAGATTTAAACACATTGCAAATAGGGCATGCATAAAATAGATTCGAAAAAATATTAACTAAGTTTTCAAATTTCGACTTCGGCCTAAAATGTTCAACATGAAAATTTCTAACTCCACCCATGGAGCTTTCATGAATGCTGCAATAGACACAAAGATGCTCAGCTTCAATGGACAATAACTCTTTCCAATCGGAATAAACACCAGAAGCAGGCTGATAACTAGAGTTTTTGGGGACTCTTTTCCAACGCATATTATTTTTCTTTTAATAAAGATTCAATTCTTTGTTTGATACTATCAAACTGATCAAGCCGCGATGAAAGCTCCACAATTAATTCAGATTTATCAAGATTACTATCCCTAGTTGAGCTAATACCGATTTTAGCCTGAATCGCGTGCAATTTACTTTCGTCTTCCTTAGACGCTTCCCCAACGGCTATTTTTTGCGACAATTCAGCCAGCTGATTTAATTCATTTTGGTATTGATCAAGAAATCTTTGTCCAGATCGCACCATTCTGGGAACATAAACTTCTGGTTCCGCATTAAATTCACTCCTATTAATTATACCTTCCACCTCAGATTTGCTCTCTTGGAGATCCTCATCATCAGCAAATGTTGTCACAACAAAAATTGGGAAGTCTGGTAGTACTTTTCGCAAATAACTAGCTAAAGTATTCCCATTATATGTAACACTTTGACCACCGTTGACATCCTCATTCAGGCGCTCATCCAATACTAAAACCGCAATATCATGTTGATGAATCCAACTCAAATAATCATCCATAGCCTGAAATGGAAATATATTCAGCTGCCCCCACGATTGATTTAAGCACATAGCAACATTTTTAGCTACGGTCGTTCTATGAGCTTCTCTATCATCTACTATTCCAATGTTTGGCAATATATTCTCCTATAAGGGTATCCACACGAAAAATCGTGCGCCACCAAGTTGTTCGTCCTGTTCTACCCAGACTGAACCTCTCAACTCCTCGATAGTACTTTTCACTATCATCAAACCAAGTCCCGTTCCAATTTGCTTACCTTTTTTATCAATTTTTGTTGAAAAAAGTGGCTCCCATATCCGGTTCAAATACTTTGCTGCAATTCCTGGGCCAGAGTCGGAAACTACTATTAAACAACCTTCCTTATTATTGCGAGCATCTTTCTTAACCGATAAATTGATTTTTCTATTCTTGTTTACCTGCAAGCAAGCAGTATAGGCATTAGTTAGTATATTTATCAGCACAGACTCAATATCCATAGCAATAATTTGACCTTCAACATCCTCAACATCTAGGTGCAAATCAATAGAGCTAGCTTCAAAAGGTGGTTTAAGCTCACTCCAAACTGTTTTCACCACTTCGGAAATTATAGTTTTCTGTTTTTTTCTTTTGTCTTTAACCACTCTTTTTAATGCAAAACTACCCCAACTGGCAATTTTCTTTGAAAAGTCTAAAGATTTATCAATCTCTTCAACTGTAGACTCCAGGTTTAATGGTGTTTTTGAAAGCAATCTTCGGGCTGTATTAATAGAAGAGGTCACCCCGGAAATATATGATTGAGTTTCATGGCCAAAAACAGTGGCAGCAATTCCAAGCGTAGCGAGTCCTCTAAAAATAGTGGCTTGAGAGGCTAGCTCATCTATAGATTTTGAAGTCGTTTTTAATGAGGCAATTACACTAGTAATTTTATCCAGCTGCTTTTGAACCACCCGATTAGAGCTGGTGGGGATATCTTCCTTGATTTTATTAAGCCCCTCAGCAAGAGTTTTGAGCTCTAAATCTAAACTGCGAACATTTTCTATCACATTATGTTGCACGCTCTCAGGTGGTTTTTCTTGAATAAATTTATTGTGATAATGTGTTTCTAGAAGAATTACACAACCCAATACTAAAGTTTTTAATTCGTTATATTCATCATCATGAATAAGACCTTCTCTAGAAGAGCTATCTATTAGATTGGGATTTTGTGATGCCTCAAGAAAAACCGCACCAACAATTTGATTAAGATTTACACGAAAATCTGAGCGCCCTGCACCAGCAGGATTTCTAGTTTTACGTTCTGACAAACCCAGCCAGTCTCCTTCGGGGTCATTCGGATTACCATAGGGCTTAACCCTTATCTTATCTCTATATATTTTGATGCCAGAATTAATATCCAAGAACTCTCTAAGGTCACTCATACTAAAATCAGTCCCTTCAAGCAAAGCAGCTTTCCTGGGAAAAAATTGCAATACCACTTTTAATGGACCCACATCTGGCTGAAAAAGCTTACTTTGCTGTACTGCGGACTTACTCTCAGGGGAATACTTTTGTTCTACTTCTTGAACAAGCTGTCTCCTTAGAACAACACCTTGATCAGAAAGAGATCTAATAGTTGTGTAATTTTTTGAGTCCTCACTCTTAACTGAGGATCTTTCATATACCTTATAATTAAGATTACCATCTTTATCAAAATCTGCTTGTAACTCTATTTCTGCAGTACCACTAAATGAGGATTTAACTGGCCCAGAATATTTGTCTGTCACATCTGTTTCAATAACGATATTTAAATCATTTTCGTACCCTTCAAAAGGCGGCGTTAGAATAGAAAGCTCCTCATAAAGGCTCTTAATATCATCTTCTTCCCAATATTGACGAAGATTAGTAATTAATAACTCTGTGCCTGCTTGAGAAACATTCCTTTCATTTTTCTTAGGTAACTTTATTTCTGGTTTATCGATTGTATTCACTGGAATCTTAGATAAATCTTTACCTTCAATATCGAAAGCATCCCAGTTAATTTTCAGTCCATAAACTGCTGATTTGTCGGTGCAAGTTCTTAACTCTAAAGTGGTTCCTAATCTATCTGCTGATAAACGCCCGATTCCTTTTTCGCCAGTTTTTTTTCTACTTTTCTTTGTTTCTGGGTTATTTCTTTTTTCTGAAAAACCAATTCTTAGCCAATTATTCTCTACTTCGTCTGCTGACATACCATCACCATTATCAGCTATTCGTATCAATCCTTTTTCTTTTGAAAGTTTATTAAAAATTCCAATCTCAATTAAATCAGCATCTGCGTCATAGCTATTTTTAACCAGCTCGATAAGTGCTGTGGTATGGTCTTTAATGCTGTTTCGTCCAAGAGCAATAATCGCCCTTGCGTCAATTTTGAAATATTTTTTCATGTTTTTTATAATTCTGATAATTAATATTACTTACCTACCACACTATGTTTACAGTGTATGCTGAAACAGAAAACGGTGAAATGATGAACATTAAAGTATTTTTTGTTTCATATCCATTTATTTTGTCAAATGTAATCGCTAAATAAGCCATCACTTTCATTTTTACAGCTCTCATCTGTAACTGCCAGTTCCACTCAGTAACCAGCGATTACAAAATATCATTTATATTCAATAAGTTAAAAAAATTTAGTCATTGCATAATTATTAAAATTGGTTTAATAGTTATTGCTATAGCAAAACTTGCGCGTTTAAAAATTCATGCTAATTTGATTTTCAGATGGCTCAGAACGAAATTTTACTTTGGGTCATTTGAACATTGGGCGGTGTTGTATTGCTGCCATTTTAGAAAGGGAATGCCGAAGAAAAGAAGCTTATTGAGTGAAGCAGCCTGGATATTCAGGCTGTAGAAATGCAAAAGACCCAAGCGGAATGCACTTGAGTCCTTTGAATGGTACTTACTACTAGTCCCCACTAGTTAAGTACATTCTACGACGATTGTGTATTTTGTCAAATTTCAGACGATAGTCTTGGCACCTTTGCGCCCCAACATTCTCATCGGTAAAAAATACTGATTAGCTCGAGGGGACTCCCTACGCCCAAATTTCTAGGACTCCTTAAATCAAGTTAGTTATTAGGAGCATGAAATGTTTAATCAAACATCATTAGAAGCATATTACCAAAGCAGAAACATTAGTTATGAAGCGCAACGCATCATTAACCAAATAAGAACCTCAGATCCTTCACGACGTACAGCCAGTGGTATGTTCAACGTGGCTTGTCGCTACCCAAGCAAAAAAATGAAATGCACCATCCAAGCGGAAAGCCATAACAATGAATTGGCAGCGGTGTATGAATGGGATCATGACGTCAACACACATGAGTTTTACGACCAACCACCTAAGATCAAACTTAGCTATCAAAAAAGTGACGCGAAAAAAGTCACCATCCTGCATACCCCAGACTATTTCATTATGGCTGATGACTACACTGGATGGGTTGAATGCAAGACTGAGGAAAAGCTCATTGAGTTATCCATCACTCAGCCAGAGAGATATGTGAAGGATGAACCAGGAAATTGGCGCTGCCCACCAGGTGAAGCCTATGCCGCACAATTTGGTTTGCAATACAGCTTACGTTCATCAATCGTTAACGATTGGGTGTTGCTTCGCAATCTGGTTTTTTTATCTGACTACATGGATGCTGATTGTCCAAGTCCTACAGAGTCAGAGTTACAAATAGCGCAAGATTTATTCAAAGACAAACCTTGGATGAACCTAATTGATCTGGTGCGTGCAGATGAGAAATTATCAGCAGATGCAGTTTATAAAATGATTGTTGATGGTCATTTATATTTTCCGATTCGATCCAACCCTATCTCTGAGCTTGAATATGCGGTGGTCTACCGTGACGAAGTGGCGGCAGACTTTTACAAATTACAGGCATGTAAAGATGCAGTGACTGAGTTTCATCTATGCCAACCGTTACAAATTAAATCCGGTGAGAATTTCACATGGGATGGCATGCTATGGAAAATAGACAACGTTGGTAACACTTCTGCCTATCTGAGCAATACAGAAGGCCAGACCTCACAAATTCTACTAGAAGACCTTCATACCTACATTCATGAAAATAAGATTACCGGGTTACCGATTAATTTAAGTGAAGACCTCCAAAGTGATGCCTTTCAAATCATTTCTGCAGCTGGACCAGAGGCCATGCAGGAGGCCATTGCACGACATGAAATACTGCAGAATCCTAAAAATTCGAGTATCTCCATCAGTACCATTAAAAACTACCGCAAGAAATTTCACGAAGCTGAAAGGCTATATGGTAACGGCTTGATTGGCCTATTTTCTCAGGCATCAAAACGTGGCAATCGTGAACGGAAGATTGATGCAGAAGTAGTCCGCCTAATGGAGGATGCTATTGATGAATACCATCTAAAACCACATAAACCTAAATTCATGGCTGCATATGGTGAATTAATCAATTTATGCGAGGAAAATGGGCTGATAGCTCCAAGTGATAAGACCTTTCGAGCCGCCATCAATAAGCGCAAGGCATACGATGTCGTGCTTGCCCGTGAAGGTAAACGTGCTGCCTATGAACATGAAACGTTCTACTGGCGACTAGATATGAATACTCCGCGACATGGCGAGCGTCCATTCGACATCGCGCATATAGACCATACAGAGCTGGATATACAGTTAAGTGACCGATTGTTTGGCATTATGTATGAGCGACCATGGCTTAGCATCATGATAGATGCTTACTCCAGAAAAGTGTTGGCATTCTGGATTAGCTTTAATTCACCTAGCTATCACAGCTGCATGATGCTAATTAAACGTTGCGTGCAACAATTTGGCCGTATCCCTAGAACAATTGTGTTTGATGGTGGGGCCGAGTTCGACAGTGTTTATCTTGAAACTTTACTTTCATTCTTGAAAGTCACCAAAAAATCACGGGCTAAATCTAAAGCACGCTTCGGCTCAGTACTAGAGAGATTCTTTGGTACCAGTAATACACAGCTAATTCATAACTTGAGTGGCAATACCCAAGCGACTAAGACACCACGTACTTGTGTGCCTAGCCACGATCCTAGAAAGCTTACTGCTTGGACGTTGCAGTCATTTACCCAATGCTTTGCCAGCTGGCTAACGCAGGTCTATGAGAGCAATCCGCATAAAAGTCTAGGATGTAGCCCTAACCAAGTGTTTGCGATCAGTATGCGCGACTTTGGCATGCGATTGCACAAGCATATCACTTACAACCGCGGGTTTGAATTGTTATGCATGCCTACCACTAAAAACGGTGTTGCTAAAATCCACCGTGTCCAAGGCATTCATCTCAACTATCAAAACTATTGGTGTAACGAGTTTACCGACCCTACGTTAGCTGGAAAGAAAGTGCCGGTGCGCTACGACCCTGACAATGCCGCTTATGCCTACGCTTACATTAATGGGCAATGGATAGAGTGCCTCTCTGAGTTCGCTGCTGTTTTCAAGAACAGAAGCGTTAAGCAGATTGAACTCATCACCCAAAACCTCAAAGCTAAAAACATGCTGATGGGCAAGAAGCAAAAGTTGACCGCGCATACGATGGCGGCATTCTTACGCGAAGCTTCGTTATCTGAAGAGTTGCAACGTCAGATATGGCGTGATCAGGAGCTATTGGCTAGAGCCAACCTAGAATCAATCCCCGTGCACAATATTGAGCAGGTATCTGAGATCTGTGACATGGATACAACCAATGATCAAGACTTGCAAGTTTACAAGGACTTTTAATCATGACTACTAACGACAGATTTCCACAATCATTACTACAAAATCCTATCAATGTCAGAAAGGAGTATTTTTACAGGAAAACGATTGGCCATCCCAGATTGGAACAGGCCAAACAAAATGCATTGTCTTTCATTGACCCCAGCGGCGAACCGGACATCATGATCGTAACTGGTCCTACCGGCGTTGGAAAAACGACCCTTGCCATGAAAATTCAGGATCAATTACTGGAGCGCAACATGGTCAGAATGCAGTCAGACAAATCACACCTACCAGTCATTAGAATAGATGCCATCCCCCCTGAAAAAGAGATGAAGTTTGACTGGAGTGACTTTTATACACGGTTACTGCAGGCTTTCAGTGAACCATGCATCTCGCAAAAGCAGTTGTTTGAAGATGAGATTTATATGGAGCAACCCATCTCACCTGTTTACGCGATGAATAGTTTAGCCGCACTAAGACGTGCTGTTGAGAGGACCATGAAAATGCGTGGCACCAGAACACTCATTATTGATGAAGCTAATCATTTGTTGATGGTTGATCCTAAGCTCATGCGTAGGCAGTTTGAAATCATTAAGTCACTCTCACAAAAATGCAATGTGACAATCATTCTGATCGGCACCTATGACCTATTGCAAATCCTAGAGCAAAGCGCTCAGCTTGTGCGCCGTGGACGCGTTGTACACATGGCACGCTATGATGACTATATCCCTGCTGACAAACTGGCATTTAAGAACGCTCTATTTACCTTTCAGCGCCATATGCCTTTTAAGATAGAACCAGAACTTATCAAACATCTGAACGTTTTTTATCTGAAGTCAGCTGGTTGTATCGGCATCCTCAAGAAGTGGCTTGATAACGCAGTCAAAGAGGGTTTAAATCAGGAGCTTGAAACCATTGATTTGGGTTTCATATTGCAATATGCACACTCCAACAAAAGTATACAGACAGTCTTAAATGAGGCCTTCATTGGTGAGTCTAAACTCAAAGATATTGATGTCAGAGAGTTACGTTTCATGCTCAAGGCACATCATGACAATCTTGGAAAGATCACAACTAAAGAGAACGATATAAATATATCCCCTGAGGCTGATATCGTCCAAGAACAACTACCAAAATTGCCCCCAGACAAAAAGTCAGTGAAGGGACAGGTCGGAAAACGTAATCCTAAGCGTGATACAACGGAGGTGAATTATGGGTTATTCTGATGTCACCATTGAGGATATTGATGACCGCGTCATGATTCCTCCCCGCAGCAGGCTATTCGGATTGCCGCCAATCGGTGTTGGTAGCTCGGCATCTGAAGGACTGATTTCTTATTTGATCAGGTTGGCTGGGGAGCACTGCATCAGCCCTAAGTTGCTGATAACTGCTGAGCTACTGCCGCAAATGCGTGGCGTGAACGCTGTACGGCATGCTGAGTTTCACACTGACTATGCCAAAACCCTGCAAAGCACTGGCAAGTTTGCACAGGCTTTTGTGAAGGTCGCAGAGCAGCTTACTTGTAGATCAGACCTAGCACTGACCACCACGCTACCTTGGCACGAAGTAGTGCCGTCTATTAGCAGTGGTTTGATGTCACCACATCCCAAATGGTGCAAAACATGTTTGGCAACTGACAGGGTAAGCGACAAAACCCCATACTTTCGTTTAGCATGGGGCTATCAACTCTATCAGGTCTGTTCTGAACATCACACTTCCCTCGTGGACGAATGTCCTTGGTGTGGCAAACATCAGCCATTTTTCCCGGACCATGCTGTTATTGATCGTTGTAATGACTGCTATGGATGGCTTGGCACCCAAGCCGAAGAGGAAGAGATGGTGAATGACGAGCAACTTTGGTCGACTGCTATTGCCATTGAGAACATGGTCTCTCATAGCTCACAAGCTCAACATGAACTGACTGGCGATATTTTTAGAGACAAATTGACATTACTGGTCAAAACTTATGCAGATGGTCATAAAACGCGATTATCAGAAATACTCGGACTGACTAAGTCAACGATGGCTACATGGATTACAAAACAACGCAAACCATTATTCCCGCAATTTCTGTATCTATGCCACCAACTGGGGTTGCTACCTTCACAGCTTTTATTCGATGACTCTGCACTACAAAATTTAGGCTTGGCTTATAAACCTAGCATCAAAAAGCTACATCAGATTTCACCTAAGATTGGATTACAAGAGCCGCCAAAAACAGATATTTATTTAAAGTTAAAGGCTATCTGTCACGATGCCAATGATTGCCGTCCATTAACCAAAATTACAGCAATATTGTCATTAACTAAAACCTACTTATCTTATTGGTTTCCTACAGAATGCAAACTCATTTCGTTAAAGCATAAGCAAAGTATCCATCGCATGACGATACAACGGCACAAAGAACAAATACTGTCCGTTCGCAACATTACATGGCAGCTTCATAGCAAAGGGATATATCCAAGTAACAGAGAGGTAGCAAAAGCGATTGCGCCGCTCAAGATGAGTCTACTAAAACCGCATATAAGAGCAACTCATAGGCAAACCTTAAAGAACCTTTTCTAGTTATTAAGCGTCAGAATTTTACATCCGTACGTAAATTGGTATAATAATTCAGCACAAGCTTTACGTCCCGCAGCCGGTCAAGAGAGTCGGAGAATGCCGTGTAAAGCTTATGTCCCTCTAACTTACCCTTTACCTTCCTCCAATAGCAGCTGTTAGTTTTTTTAATAAGCGCAGAGCACACAACAAAAGAACAACGATCCCTAAACAGCTTCCGCTCACGGCCAGCTTCATGAATCGCTTTTCTAATCGGTGATAATAAGTACTCCATCACCGTCTATTCTACTAGCTTGATTCCAGCCAGTCCTTGCATGCTAGGAGCAAGATACAATCTAATAAACATCCAGTAGCCTTTTGAAGTTAACTTTTGTGCTTCTTTAAAAACATAAGACGCCACATTGATGAAATTATGGCTCTGTATAGTTCTCTCGAACATTAAGAATTTCTGGCAAACATTTCAAAAAATGCATTGTCACCTCTGGATCAAAATGGTGCCCTACATTTTCTTTAATAAATGCCACAGCATCATCCACTGCCCAAGCTTTTTTATATGGGCGCGTTGAGGTTAATGCATCAAACACATCAGCTACAGCAACAATACGGCCTGACTGCGGGATTGCTTCCTTTGCCAAACCTTGAGGGTAACCACTACCATCCCATTTTTCATGATGACTAAGTGCAATTTCTCTAGCTAAGCACAACAAGTCAGAATCTCCATCTTCTAAAATATGCGCACCAATTGTCGTATGAGTTTTCATGATTTCCCACTCGTCTGCTTCGAACTTGCCTGGTTTAAGTAAGATGGCATCTGGAATGCCAATTTTACCAATATCGTGCATTGGGCTGGCATGTAACATCAATTCACAATCAACTTCGCTCCAGCCCAAGCTCTTTGCCAATAACGTCGATATCTGGCTCATACGTATGATGTGCAGCCCCGTCTCATTGTCACGGTACTCCGCAGCTCGCCCAAGGCGACGTACAACCTGCAATCTTGTTTGGCGAAGTTCCTCGGTACGTTTATGAACCATCTCATCCAGCATCTTCTTTTGATCTTTCATCAAGAGATGCTGAAATTCGAGCAACTCCTTTTGGTGATAGACATAATCATGAGCCAGTTGCACATCCAGCATATTACGCACACGCATCAATAGTTCTGCACGATCAAAAGGCTTGCTAACGAAATCTCGCGCTCCTAAAGCTAGCGCTTTCAACAGATAATCACGTCCATGCTGGGCTGTAAGAATAAGGATGGGAGGGGGGAGAGGATCATTTAATGCGTTCAACTGCTCCATTACCTGATAACCATCCAAATGAGGCATGTTAATGTCGAGCAGAATAAGGTCGGGGCTGGTCTCTCGGTATTCCTCGAGTACCTCACGCGGATCTTGTATTAGCACAAGCTGGTCATAACCTTGAGTAGTTAACATCTTATCTAGCAACTTAAGGTTGGCTGGCTCATCATCCACAATAAAAATTCGGGCATGATTACGCAATCCATCGGTCATAATTGGCCCTCTTTCTTAAAAGCTAAGGAATTGTCTATCGTTTCCAAGAACTCCTCCAAATTAAGCGGCTTGGTAAGATACCCGTTAAAGCCCGCTGCACGAGCGCGTTCAATATCACGAGGCATTGCGTTGGCAGTGACCGCTATAATAGGAGTATCTTTCAAACTGGCATTCGACTTTAAAACATTAAGCACTTGGTAACCATCCATATGAGGCATGTTGACATCAAGAAGAATCAGGTCTGGCTGATGCGTTAATGCCAATCCAATACCCAGCTCTGGCATATGGGCAGTAATTACATGGATATGCTGCCGTAAACCAAGCATCTGGGTAATAAGCTTAAGGTTTGCCGGGTTGTCATCAATACAAAGTACTGTGTGATGTGCTTCCGCTATAGATTGCAGAAACTCAACACCGTCAGCTTTAACATCGTTTTCAGCATCCTGCATTACTTCACTTGGCAACTCAATCCAGAATGTGGTGCCTACACCAACTTGGCTATCGACACCAACATTTCCACCCATCAATTCCACCAAGTGGCGCGTAATTGTCAGCCCTATACCAGTACCCTCAATTTCACTATGCTCGGCACCTAGTCGCTGAAAAGGCTGGAAGAGTTTCTCAATACGATCTGGGGGAATGCCAAGTCCATTATCGGTGACTGTTATACGTTGGTACTGACCATTAGAAGGCTTAACATTAAGGTGTATTTGACCGCTATCTCGATTATATTTTACGGCATTAGATAATAGATTTAGCAATGCCTGCTTGAAGCGCACACGGTCTGCACGCACAGCTGTACGCGGTGGTATATCCTGATGCAGAGTAATCTGTTTTTGCAACATCAATGGCTCAATTAAGCCAGTACATTCATTAGCAACACAACTTATATCTATCGGCTCTAGGGAAAGGTCAACATGACCAGCTTCAATTTTGGATAGATCCAGCACTTCGTTGATCAATTCCAGAAGGTGACGCCCGCCTTTGAGTATCTCATGGACATTATCCTGCTGATCTGCATCGAGTCTAGTGTCATACTCAAGCATCTGAGCAAAGCCTAGGATAGCATTCATTGGTGTACGTAACTCGTGACTCATACTGGACAAAAAGTCCGACTTTGCCTGATTAGCACGTTCAGCTTCTGCACGGGCATCTAACACTGCCTTTTCTTCAAGCTTACGACTGGTTATATCTCGAGTAACCCCAACGATAATAGTCTCATGAGTTCCACCAATTTCGGTAATTGAAATTTCTAATGGAAATACTGACCCATCCGAACGGCATCCTGTTAGTTCAAGTTGCCTACCCATAATCCTACTTGATTTGTTAGCGAAGTAACGCTTTAAATAACCATCATGTTCAGACTGGTAAGGTTCTGGCATCAGAATATTCACATTACGACCTACAACATCCTGCTCCTGATAACCAAACATAACACATGCCGAGGAGTTAAATGACTGTATGATTCCTTTTTGATTAATCGTAATCACACCATCAATAACAGACTCCATCATACGTTGAAACATTGCCATCCGCCGCTGTGAGGAAATGGTCTCTGTAATGTCTTGCACAGTGCCTGTTATGCGCACAGCTTTTCCGTTGGCATCATAAGTCGTTTTACCAATACCATGAATGTGATGTTCACTGCCATCAGGCCAGACTACTCGATGCTTACACTCGTAGCGGCAGTTGCCACTCAACGCCTTTTGAATAGCATTTTCCACCTGCATCAGATCATCCGAATGAACTGCCTGCTTGAAAACACTAAGAGTAGGTATAAGAGCTCCTGGTGTCAGCCCCCATAAACGGAAATGCTCATCTGACCACTGCAATTCACCTGAAACAAGATTAAGGTCAAAACTACCCAAATGCGCAACAGCCTGCGCCTCGGACAATTGATTTTCACGCTCTAAAAGTGCTATTTCAGCTTTTTTTCGGTCATCAATATCTTGCACTACACCTAGCATCTGCAAGGCTTTCCCGCACTCATCACGCACAACAGCCCCTCGCTCAAATAGCCAGCGTACTGTTCCATCTGGCCACACTACTCGATGCTCAATTTCATAAGGTAAATTACGCTCTATACTTGCATTAACAGACTCAATGACCGCGTGGCGATCATCAGGATGAACAGCAGAGATGAAATTCTCATAAGAAGTATCCAGTTCACCAACAGCATATCCAAAGAGCGGGGCAATACGCTCGGTCCAGAACAGTTCACCACTCTGGATATTCCAGTCCCAAGTGCCTATATTGGCAAATAATTGCCCTTGACGCAGTCGTTCTCTATGAACTTCTACCATTTTTTCTGCACGGTTACGTGCCAATTTGCTATTAATGATATTTGTTAAAACTACAAGAAATTGAATGTCTCGATCCAGCCAGTTACGGTGTTCAGTCACTGAATCAAAACCAACAAATCCATATGTCTTGCTATTTATTTGTAGTGGCATCGCGATTAGAGACAATATCTGCTGAGCTTCAAAGTGCACTTTTTCTGCTTGAGCATCTAGAGGTAAAGCCGCCACATCGCTTATGTCCAAAAAATCTCCTTTTGACATTTGCTCCCACCACCATGGCAAGTCAGACAAGGGTAGATTTTGAAGCACATGAAGCTGCGACTGAATACCATCAGCACACCACTCATGTGTATTGCTCATACTTGCACCATATTCCGCATACAAAAACAAATAGGCACGATCCACATTCAAATACTCACCACAACGCTGTAAAACGCTATGAATTGCTGAGTCTGTATCAATGCTAGATGCCTCCAATAAATCTCTACTTATTTCAGATATAATTAACTGGAATTCGGCTTTTTGCTTTAATCTTGCTTCAGCAAGTTTCAATTCGGTAATATCAGTTCGAATAGAAATGTACTGTATAGGTAGTCTATTAGCATCAAGAATTGGCTTTATAGTGGCACGCACCCAATACAATGAACCATTCTTTCGACGGTTACATACCTCCCCATGCCAGACTTTGCCATCTAATAAACTATCCCACATTTCCTGATAGAACTCAGGCGAATGGATACCGGATTTTAATAGTCGATGATTTTCACCTATCAACTCTGATAAAGAGTAGCCGGATATCTCACTAAACTGATCGTTAACATAGATAATATTGCCCGCTGGATCAGCAATACTAACAATAGCATGCTCATCAAGAACCTCAGCTAGTAAGTCTATGTTGGTAACGTTAATCATGAAAATTATTACTCGTTATTAGTTTACGCTCGATACTGAGCCAACAGTTGCTCAGATAGGTATTACAGGTATGCTTAACCCTTTGAAGTCCACTCTTTAGAGAAACTAAAACTCTTCCCAGTCATTTTCTTCTGACACAGATTTTGCTGCTATTTTTAACGGTTTAATTAATTTTGCATGCGATGCAGGTCGCACCATACTTTTAAGTGGCGCACTCACTCGACCATTCGATGTGCGTTTATTTTGAGTTTTTTCGTCGCCCAACCTAAATACACTTACCACTTCTACCAAGCTTTCAGCTTGTTCAACTAGTGACTCAGCGGCGGCGGCGGCCTGCTCCACTAAAGCAGCATTTTGTTGGGTAACTTCATCCATGCTGGTAACCGCGGAGTTTACTTGATCAATACCTTGACTTTGTTCTATTGAGGCCGCAGTAATTTCACTCATGATGTCTGTCACTCGCTGTACTGAAGTTACAATTTCTTGCATAGTAGTGCCAGCAGATTCAACTTGGACAGTACCTTCTGCTGTCTTACTAACGGAGTCTATAATCAGCTCTTTAATTTCTTTTGCAGCACTGGCTGAGCGTTGCGCTAGGTTTCTAACTTCTCCTGCAACCACTGCAAAACCACGCCCCTGCTCGCCAGCCCGTGCCGCTTCGACAGCGGCATTGAGCGCAAGAATGTTTGTTTGAAATGCGATTCCATCAATGACAGAAATAATGTCTTCAATCTTTTTGGCACTACTATTAATAGCACTCATTGTTGACACTACATCAGAAACCACCTTGCCACCTTTAACTGCGATACCTGATGCAGTAATAGCTAACTGATTAGCTTGTTTAGCATTTTCAGCATTATTTTTAACGGTACTAGCTAGCTCTTCCATGCTTGCCGCCGTTTCTTCTAAACTCGATGCTTGCTGCTCTGTACGACTTGAGAGGTCATTGTTACCTGATGAGATTTCACTGGCAGCGGTATTAATAGTGTCACCGGCCTCTCTCACTTGAGTGATGACTTCTGTCATTTTATCCATGAGAGCATTCACACCATCACAGAGACTTGCGATTGCGCCTGTTTTCCCATCCAAAGAAACTCGACTTGTTAAGTCTCCAGATTTAGCTCCTTCAATAATCGTTTGTGTTTCTTCAACTGCATCTGCTAAGACTTTTGCTTCTTGAGCTTTTTCCGCCGCATCAGAAGCAGTTTTTTGCATGATGGTATCAAGCGTACCATTAACACCTTCAACCACTTTTCGGTAGTCACCTAAGTGTTTAGTAACATCAGCCCGTGTATCCATCCTATTATCTTGTGCAGCTTGAGACAGCATGTTGGCATCAGCAACAAGTAAATTTAATGCATCAATGCAAGCATTCAAGTTATTCTTAATGATATTGAAATCACCGTTGTAATTTTCGGTAATCTTTTCAGGTATATTTCCTTTAGCAAAGCTTTCAACATAACCAGCTGCCATATTCAGCGGTCCAATGACTGCATCTAAAATATGATTAATGCCTTTACCTGTATCCAGTATAAAACCCTGCGGCAATATAGAAAGATTCACGCGTTCCGATAAGTTGCCAGCAATCGCTTCACTCACTAATCTAGAAACTTCTTTCTCTGCTAACACTTCAGCAGTGCGATCAACCCACTGAGTCATACATCCTAAGTACTCACCTTTTTCGCTGTTAACTGGCACGATAGTAAGTTCGAGTTGATAACCATACATTGAAATATTAATGGTCTTTGGTTCGATTAATCTTTCAGAAAACACACCACGCGCTTCCTCACTGTCACAAAATTGGCTTATTTTCTTACCAAACATGTCATTAGCTGAAAACTCTTTATGTTGCTTAATCACTTCAGCCGACATATCTTGCCACAAGTTCTTCCCAGCGTTATTTATATATTGTAAAAAGTTCTGGCCATCAGTAAACGTTACACCTACGGTGCTATTATCTAATCCAACTTGTAAACGCATTGCCTCCTCTGCTGTCTTGCGGGCGTCATTTACATCAAATCCAACCTTAATTTGCATAGACTTTAATGCCTGTATCATTTTTCCAGACTCATCATTGGCGCCTGTATCAATTCTAAGCTGCAAATCACCACTGGCAATTGAATTGAGACTTTTAGTTGCAGTACGAATAGGAGATACAATCTTCCGTGAAAGTATAAAACTAACTAATAATGTAGCTATGAACCCAATAGATGAAATAATTAGAGCATTTGCAACACCAACATTTATCAAAATAGCAGTTCCCAAAATGGCACCTACCGGCAATACCATTGCTGATGTCATTTTAAAAAACATAGGAATATTGCCAAATTTCCTTACAAGTCTAGCTACTACTCCCTCTGCTTTGATAACTTCACCTTTTAGCATTCTGCGATAAATAGGTTCTATATCTTCAATTTGCTTACGTGTCACTTTGGAGCGCACAGACATATAACCAACGATTTGACCACTCTCTCGAACTGGAGCTACATTTGCTTCTACCCAGTAATGATCGCCATTTTTACACCGGTTTTTAACAAGACCATTCCATGGCTTACCTGCTTTAACTGTGCTCCATAGGTCTTCGAAAGCAGCTGGCGGCATATCGGGATGACGAACGATGTTGTGGCTTTTCCCTATTAACTCCTGTTCTGTAAAGCCACTAATCTCTAAAAAATCACGATTAATATATGTAATTAAGCCTTTGAGGTCAGTTTTTGAAACAATAGAGCTGGTTTCTTTAAGCTCAACCTCTATATTTGTAACTGGCATATTTATTTTCATATTGACTCCCTGAGTTTTAATTAACGTTATGTGTTATTACTTAACTTAAATTGGCTGTATCTATTATCTCTATATCTTGGCTAGTCATTAATTGTGCGATGTCAACGAGAATAATCATTTGCTCAGCCAGCATTGCTAATCCGACGATATATGTAGTATCAATACTTGTAACCAAAGATGGCACATCACGCACTTGGTCTGCTTTTAGATTAATCACATCTGATACTCCATCTACAACAACCCCAACTTCACGACCGCTTAAATTAAGAATAATGACTACTGTGAATTCGTTGTAGTCAAAATTTTGTAGATTAAATTTAATGCGTAAATCCACGATTGGCAGAACTTTTCCTCGCAAATTTATTAAACCTTTAACATAATCTGGGCTGTTGGCTATCTGCGTAACTGCATCGTATCCACGAATTTCTTGAACATTCAGTATCTCAATCCCATAGCTTTCATCACCTAGTTTAAAGGTGAGATACTCCCCAGTTAGGTTTAATGGCCTCACACTAACGCTTACATCTTGATTTCTAATGCTCATATTCATACCCTTCTATGTGCCATGCTTACCTACATCATCTGAATAGGAATTTAAGAGAGCTGTTAGCTCATCGATAGGAATTGGCTTTCCAAATAAATAGCCTTGGTAATGCAAACATCCATTAACTTCTAGCAGATTTTTCTGCAAAATCGTTTCTACGCCCTCTGCAATAACATTCAAATTTAATGTATGTGCCATAGCGATAATGGTGCGAATAATTGCTTGATCATTACTATCAACGGCAATATCGCGCACAAACGACCGATCAATTTTTAATTGATAAAGAGGCAATCGTTTTAGGTATTGCAAGGAAGAGTAACCTGTACCAAAATCATCCAGTGAGCATCTAACGCCAATATTTTTAAGTATGTTCATCGTATCAATGGTGTCATCAATTCGATCTAACAACATACTTTCCGTCAACTCGAGCTTTAGCCTTGTAGGATTAATGGCATGTTTTTTCAAACAAGTTTGCACTAAGGAAATAAAGTTCTTCTGGCGCAATTGTTTTACGCTAACGTTGATGGACATAGTCAGATGATTTTTAAATGTATCACCTTCCCATAACTTGAGTTGGGCACAAGCAGAATCCAACACCCATTTACCGATATCCAAAATTAGGCCTGATTCTTCTGCAATAGGAATGAAATTTGAAGGTGATACTATTCCAAGACTTGGGTGAATCCATCTGAGCAAGGCCTCAACTCCGATTGGGCTGGATTTGGCATCAACCTGCAATTGATAATACAAATGGAACTGCTGATTAACTAATGCTTTTCGAAGTTCACTTTCCATTTCAACACGCTCATAAATTGCACTTTGCATTTCAGGGTCAAAAAAACTTACTGCGTTTCTACCTGTTTTTTTTGCCTGGTACATTGCAATATCAGCTTGTTTCAACAAATCGTCGGCAGCGACCACGTGACCATCAAAAAGGGTAATACCAATACTGGGTGTAATCAGATGATTATGTGTATTAAGCTGGTAAGATTTGTTAAGTGTAGATAATATCTTTTTACCAATTGCTTTTGCCTGTGAGCCAGCGGCAACCCCTTCTTCGCTCAAATCTTCTAAAATAACAACAAACTCATCGCCACCTAGACGAGCTACAGTATCACCTTCACGCACTACACTATTAAGACGCTCTGCCACTTGTTTCAATAACAAATCGCCTATGTCATGCCCAAGTGTATCGTTCAGTACTTTGAAATGGTCAAGGTCAAGAAAGAGTAACGCACCTTTTTTTCTAGTTCGTTCACTAGTAGTCAGTGCTTGCTTTAGACGATCCTGTAACAGACGTCGATTTGGGAGTCCAGTTAATGAATCATAAAGTGCCAGGTAAGTACTTTTTTCTTCTGCCATCTTTCCCTGAGTAATATCTGTACGAATGGAAATATAGCTCTCAGGCTTTCCATTTTCACCTATGAAAGGAGCAATAGTCGTATCGACCCAATATAAATGACCATCTTTAGCACGGTTGCATACTTCGCTATGCCAAGCCTTGCCTCGAGATACTATTTGGTACATTTTTTTAAAAAAACCTTTGGGGTGATAACCTGAATTTAAGATTGCATGATCTTGACCAATGAGTTCATTTTGTGAGTAACCACTGATTTCACAGAATTTTTCATTAGCATAGGTAATGCGACCTTGTACATCTGTGATAGCAACTATGGCGTGTTTATCTAACGCAAATTTTTGATACTTTAACTCGTCGAGTGACCTTTTTAATTGCCTATCGCTCAGCTGCTGACCCTCTTGCGCTTCTCTTAAAGCGGTCACGTCATAAAACCAGCCTAAAATAGCCAACTCACCACCATAATCAATTTGCAAATAAGAGGCCATTACCCAGATAGGACCAACATCCGGTATCAATAATTTAATTAGCTTGTCAGATACAGATAAACCTTCTTTTAATTGATTTAAGACATATTCGGAATCTTGCGGATCAGCATAATAAGACATCGGATCTATCGCCATCACCTGGTTTAGATCACAATTAATCATTTTTAAATAACGATTGTTTGCGAAGAGCACTTTTCTTTCATGTAACGTGGCAATACGAACAGCGATTGGGCTGGTTTGTAGCATTTTAACAAGACTATTTTGTTGTTCGGAAATAGTCCTCTCAACCAGTTTTCGCTCTGTCATATCATGAAAAACGCCTAAGAGTTCAGCAACTTCACCATCTTGGTCATAAACAAGAGTCCGTCTATCTGACAACCAACGCTCCTGCCCATTAGATTGTAAAATTCGATACTCAACATTCGCTTTTCCGCTTATAAGTGTTTGCTGAACTACCTTCAAAGCTTCCGCTCGATCTTCAGGATGCACAAATTTAATCCATAAATCAGGATCAGATTTAAACTCATCAGGCGAAACTCCATAAATTTTCATTGTGGCGGCATTTACATGACGCAATTGGTAGTCAGGCGCTGTCGCAGTCCACACGACCTCATCAAGTGAATCTAGAATATTTGCGAGATAACGCTCTGATTGTTGCAGTAGAGTTTCTGCTTGTTTTCGCTCAGATATATCCATAAATACTCCAACATAATTTGAAGTATCACCTTTGGCATTTTTAACAGCTGTAATAGTTAATTGTTTAGGGTAAATACTGCCATCTTTACGCTTGTCCCATACATCTCCAGTCCAAGTCCCGAGATCATTTAAATTTTTCCACATATGGTCATAAAAAACTTGGTCATGTCGACCTGAATTCAATAATCTAGGATTTTTGCCAATCACCTCATGTTCTTGATAGCCAGTTAACTTTTCAAATGCACGGTTCACTCGGATAATATTTGTACCTACATCTGTGATCATGATGGCCTCATGTGTCTCAAATGTAATGGCAGCGATCCGAAGCTGGTTTTCTGCATACTGTTTTTCAGTGATGTCGACATATGTGCCAACATAGTAAGAAATTACATTTTGATTGCTTTTCACAGCACTTATGACTACAGCGTGAAGACGAACCTCACCAGTTTGAACACGATTCCATATTTCACCCTGCCAGTGGCCATCACGTAGAATAACTAACCACATTTCCTGATAAAAGTTATCGTCATGAAAATCAGACTTAAGAAAATTCATTTTCTTACCAACGGCCAGTTCAGCAGAGTATCCAGTAATCTGTGAAAAGGTATTGTTTACCCTTAGTATGGTGCCTTCAGCATCAGTAATTACTATTCCTTCTTTTAATTCGAAGGCAACAGCAGCAATACGTATTTGATCTTCAGCATTTTTAAGTTCGGTAACATCTTGTACAGACCCAGAAGACCTAATTGGACTGCCATTAGCGTCATAGTCAGACAAGCCACGCCAACGAACCCATTTAAGGCGGCCATCAAGAGTAAGCAATCTATGAGTAATGTCATATGGAGTTTTGGTTTGTAGTGATGATGTAAAAGAGTTAGTAACATCATCACGGTCAAGAGGATGTATTAAATTCAGGAACTCTT
This sequence comes from Legionella sp., assembly GCA_030694525.1. GTDB lineage: Bacteria > Pseudomonadota > Gammaproteobacteria > Legionellales > Legionellaceae > Legionella. The sequence goes on from JAUXYG010000112.1 coordinate 22,816, forward strand.
GGTAACTAGGCGCAAAGCAACTTTGATCAACTTCAAATATTCGGAATACTTGATCACTCCAGAGTAGCTTGCCACTAAACAAATCAAGTGACCAACTACCTAACAATGCAAGCTGTTCGGCTTTGTTAAGAAGTGCTGACGTTTCTCGCATCGATCGATTTAATAAGACAATTTCATCCTCATAGCGTGATAGTTTTTCCTGCAAAAATAGTAATTCAGAAAATATACTTCCCCCAATTTTTGGGTTTTCATGATGAATTGTTTCTGACTTCCAATCACCTATTTTACTAATCAGTTTGTGGATATCATCCAAAGATGCGCCAAGTTTATTGCGTATAGAAAAATTTATTCGCCATATCACTATTACAAGAGCAAACAAGTTTAGAGTAAGAAGAATTAAAAGTAATGTGGCAACGATACCTAATTGACGAACCTTGACAACTTGGTGCTTATTTACAGTGGATTGGAGGGCATCAATTGATTTATTCGCTTTTTTAAATAGAGAAAAATAGTGAGTGACTTCAAGTTTAGTATCAATATTTTCATGGTTTAAAATAGGTTTAACAGTATTTGGTTTAAATGAATTGAGATTCTCCAATTCATAATTAACTAGTTTTTGAAAATGATCTTTAGCTTCGATAAAGCGTTCAGACACGTCATTTGGGTAATGAGATTCGTTTAAAAAACTATTGTAAAGTGCGAAAGACTTTTGTTTAGATTGTGTGGTTTTATCTAAATTTTGACGAAGTTCACTAGCAAGAAATGATGCACGCTGTTGGTTTTCTTTAACATTCTCAATCATACTTTCAACATAAACATGAAGTACAAGCTGAACGAGCAAAAAAAGAAATGCCCCTGAAATCAGCCAATTGATACTTTGGCGTGATAAAGACATTAGAATGTTTTTAAAAAACACTTAAGCCAACTCCAAACGAGATGTTTTTAAGTGTTTTTTAAGATTGGTGTGGTTTAGTCCACAGCGCTTATGGAAACAAGCTAAAGATGATACATCAATCATAGAAACCCCTTTAAATCGCATGCCAATTGCTGATTCGGCAAATGTTAGCGAGACGGGGTCTGGGTCTCTATGTGTTACTTTTTATAATTAAAATTTATGAACGATATTAAAGATTTATTGAATTTAAATCAATAGACTTAAATAATCAAAATAGGATTCTTACTTAAAATCACCAACTGTTTTAGTCTCAGAAGTGATCAACTCTTTGGCTAAGTCTGTAATTTTTTTACTTTGCTTGCGAGCTGACGAGCGCATTTTCTCAAATGCTTCTTCGCGTTCAATACCGTACTTCGCTATCATTATGCCTATAGCAACACCAATATCACGATCACCGTTAAGCGCGACTTTTAATTGACTTTCAACAACTTTCAATTGCATCAACTCTTCAGCCCTAACTAATGCGGCCTCAATCGCCGGTATCAACTGCCTTACTGATATTGGCTTGACAAGATAGCCCAACGCTCCCAATTCACTTGCTTTATCAATTATTGCTGTCTCGTCAAATGCGGTTAGCATAATAAATGGTATGCATGCAGCAGAAAGGTATTCCGCCAAAATCAAACCATCCTTACCTGGCATCGCTTGATCTAGAACGACTAATTTAGGAATAAACTCTTTTTGTATAATCTGTTCTGCTTCATCTACAGACTCAGCAGTTCTGCATATATAACCAGCGGCAGTTAATCCTATTTGCATGAGCGACAGCACAGTACGCTCGTCCTCTACAAGCAAAATATGGGGTTTATACCTTTGTGTTGATATCATTGATAGAGCTTTCTGTATTCTGAACAAGAGGGTACTGTAACGCTAACTCAGTTTTAACAATTCCCTCACTTTGAAACCAGTTTAACTTTATACCTGAACGAGGTAGAAGTGACATTACCAACTGAAGTCCTGTACTTAAATAGTCGTTAGGATTCAAAATAAAGCCGTTTGGCAATAAACCCTCATTACTTATTTCAATTCCAATCGTTTTGGTAGCCACTTCTCCACTAAGTGAAATTTTTACATTTCGGTCACATTGACCATGTTTAATAGCATTAGTAATAAGCTCGTTTATGATAAGTGCTAATGGAACTGCTTCAGATTTATTAATATTGCAACTCCACCAGCCAGTTTGAACTTCAACCATAATATCATTATTCCATAATGCTCGAATTTCAGCACTCAGCGAGTGCACAAGGTCATATAAATCTACTCGATATAATGAAAACTGCCCTTGAAGACCATGTACTACAGCAATACTCTGAACTTGCGTAGCAGCCTGATTCAGAAGACCTTCTAACTCTGGATGGTTTATTGCAAAATTATTTAGTAACATTGTGACACTATGTAAATTGTTTTTAATGCGGTGATGAACCTCACGTACTAGCAAATCACGCAAAACCAACTCATCTGCTAATTTCTCAAGTTTACTTAAAGCCTCTTTTCGATGGGTAATATCTGTTAGCGAGGCAACAAAATTAACTACCTGACCAGCTTCATCTTTAATGGCTGAAATATGGAGATACTCTGGATAAATTTCACCACTTTTACGTCGATTCCAAACCTCCCCTTCCCAACCGCCTGTATTCCTGATGCTTTCCCACATTTGGTCATAAAAACTCTTCTCATGCTTACCAGAGCTAAGTATGCGCGGAGTAACCCCAATTACATCATCAGCAGTGTAACCAGTAATTGTGGTGAATGCTTTGTTCACGCGCAAAATCAAACGATTAGCATCTGTTACCATAATTCCCTCTTGAGTTTCAAATGTTACTGCAGCAAGATACAACTCAAATTCTTTTCTTTTGTAATCTGTTATGTCATCGTAAATACCGAGCACTCCAATAGAGTTACCGTGTAGATCTTTCAAAGGCACTTTAGAAGTACGAAGCCACATTTTTTGACCAGAGATCGTCACTTGCGGCTCTTCAAAAAAAAGTTTAGCTTTGGTTGTTTCTATAACATATCGATCATCAGTACGATAGAGCTCAGCATATTTAGACCACACCATCTGAAAATCACTTTTCCCAATTAAATCGTCAGGGCTCTTGAAGCCAGCATCGTTTGCAAATGCTGTATTACAACCTAGAAAGTTCAAATCAAGATCCTTCCAGAAAACACGTGCAGGAATTGTTTCAATAATAGTTTTCAGCAAAATCATAGACTGCGTTGCTGATCTCTGAGCAGTCAACAACTGATCGCGCTCTTTAAGCATTATGCTTTGACGCAAAATCGCTAATATAAATACGATGCCGCAAATATATAAAACTATGTTTTGTATTTCTGGCAAAACATCATGTGTTGACAGTATCCATAAGTAAGCAGAGACAGCAACACCTACACCTACGAGCGGCAGTACTCTAATAGCAATTTCACAAAAATTCTCATAATGCGTATTACTAGAACTGATCATTTTCCAACGCATAGCTGATACACCAACAGTGACGGCAGCAACAGAAAACAATTGATTTAAAATTGAACCATCGGCATTTGTACTGCTTAAGGATTGCGCATTCCACCACATCCAAAGTAAGCCTTCCAATCCAATACCCATCAAAAGTAATATCCATGGCCAATCTAATTTGGGCCGAATGTGAAGAATCATCAATATGCCAAAACAAAAAGCACTTAATAAACTTACTGGATAAGCAATCATTACACTTAGTGCTAATAGATCAGGTACAGTGTTTTTGTTTAAATAAATAACAAGTGTGAATGCTAGTATTGAAATACTCATCATAATGAAATCGAGTAACAACACATACGCGCTATGCTCTGTAGGCATGAGTCTTTTAGCAGAGACAAGCCCCCAAAGGCAACATGGACCGAGTGCAAGATATCCAATATCGGAAAGTGCGGGGAACGTATTTCTGCCTATATAAACCTGAAAATTCCATAAAAGCTGACCTACTAAATAGAATGATAACCCAATAAAAAAGAAACGCCGTGCCACCAACTCTTGCTCATTTTGGCTTTCCTGGAGTCCAATCCAGGCCATTGCCAAGGCTGCGACATGTCCTAGCGTCCAATGCGAATTATCTAGAATAATTAGCCAACTCTTATCATTAATAAGATATTGAAAAATGAATATAAGCAACATTGAAATTGTTGCAAGCCAGAATATTTTCAAACCATGAGCATTATTAGAAATCATCGTAATAATATAAACTTTTATCTGAAGACTGTGGATGTATATTTCAGCGTAGTGTTAAAAATTAGCTTTTTATATAGGATAAGCTATCGATCGAATAATACTCAATAAAAACTAATGAGCATTTGAAATAAAAATGGGGTATCAGCTACTTGGACTTCCCAATGTTTATTAACTCCATAATACCTACAGTGGATGAAGCTAACAATTAAAGCTTAGAAAGAACAATGGCCGCATAAGCGGCCATTGCATGCGAGACTCTCTCAGTGCTTTCACACCTAGCCACTCCTGGTGACATCCAGTTTCCCAGACGGCGCTACGTTTTTTCACTCGCTTTAACGTAGCTTTATGCCAACAACAATAGTACTTTATCAAAATATGTAAATATTTATTTAGCCCTAAACAGAACGAAGCGACCATTGAAATTAATAGAACAGCTTTAAATCTTGATTAGTTTATGCTTCTAGAATTAACTGAGGCCTAATTTATGATTCGTTAAAATAAATCTACTAAGGACAACTTCATAAAAAACCAGCCCTAGAAATATAAATTTATGTTTCCAGAATTAGTAGAAATAAGGTCACTCCTACAATCATTCCCTCATCTCTTCAACATCAGTTAGTTAATTACTATCAATTTGTGATTAAACAAACACTAAAAATTGCTCACATCATGTGATCGACCAAGTTTATCATCATCAATTCAAGTTGAAAAAGCAACCAGTCCAGCAATACAGATATCTCTTTTGTTTTGTAGCAAGTGACAATTTGAGAGATGTGTTTTTAGAAAATACAAGATGGAAATAAAAAAGGCTTCTCAAAGAGAAGCCTTTTTATTATTTTGGTGCCCAGGCCCGGAATCGAACCGGCACGCCTCGCGGCGCGGGATTTTGAGTCCC
>JAUXYG010000053.1 GCA_030694525.1 Legionella sp.
TTCTGAATACACTTCAGTGCCACGTCCCACCCTCATCCCCAGCCCTTCTCCCTTAGAGGGAGAAGGGAGCACCCAAACGATGAACGCACCAGCTAACACTAAAAATTTCCAGGACACACAAGCTCCCTTCTCCCTCGAGGGAGAAGGGAGCACACCAAACGATGAACGCACCAGCTAACCCTAAAAATTCCAAGACACACAAGTTCCCTTCTCCCTCGAGGGAGAAGGGTTAGGGATGAGGGTGGGGAATCCCCGCAAAAACTCCAGTTCAATTGCTTGAACAAAAACTCATCCTCATTAATTAAGCAATGGATAATATCAATTCTGAATACACTTCAGTGCCACGTCCCACCCTCATCCCCAGCCCTTCTCCCTTAGAGGGAGAAGGGAGCACCCAAACGTGTAGAGAATTACTTAGATACACTGCTAAATTTCTTGTATCTAAATACAGTTTGTGTATACTTGGCACTTGCGTCGATTTGAAACTCAGCTTGCGGACGCTCAAAAAAAGTTATTCTTTTTTGAAAATACGGCTAAAGCGAATTAAGAAATCATCGCTTACCACCCACCGCCAGCTCTAAATCCAGGTTATAGTAAATGATAGAACTGTGTGGATTAACAAAATCCTATTCGGGAAAACCCGCTTTAAAAAATGTAAACTTATTCATCCAGGAAGGCGAAATTTTTGGCATTATCGGCAAAAGCGGTGCTGGTAAATCTACTCTGCTTCGCTGCATTAATCTTTTAGAACGCCCTGATTTGGGTGACGTCATTATTGATGGACAGTCTTTAACTAATCTATCAGGAAAAGAGCTCGCAACAGCACGCCATAAAACCTCAATGATATTTCAGCATTTTAATTTACTAAACTCTAAAAACGTTTATGAAAATATTGCCCTGCCCATGCGAATTCAAGGTATGGATGAAGAAGCTATTCGTTTGAAAATTGAAGAACTATTACCAATTGTAGAATTAACAGATAAAAAACATGCTTATCCTGCTCAGCTTAGCGGCGGCCAAAAGCAACGTGTGGCGATTGCACGAGCCCTTAGCTGCTCGCCTAAAATTTTACTATGTGATGAAGCAACATCAGCTCTTGATCCAGAAACTACCGATGCAATTTTAAATTTGTTAAAGAAAATAAATTCATTATATGGCATCACCATTGTACTCATTACGCATGAAATGGATGTAGTCAAGCGAATTTGCAATCGACTTTCCGTTATGGTTGATGGTTTAGTCATGGAGACAAGTGCGTTGTCTGATGTATTTAATAATCCTGACAGTCTGGCCAGAAATATGCTTTATGCTCAGTTAAGTCCTGAGCTTCCTTCTTGCCTTACGCGCAGGTTAGCTCCTTATGTTACTGATAAACCTCTGCTGCGATTATTCTTTCAGGGGGATAAAGCAACCGTTCCATTTATTAGCAAAACCAGCAGAGAATTAAAAACAGACATTAATATTTTATTAGCCAATATTGATCGTTTTGATGCAATCACTTGTGGGGTGTTGGTTGTTGAGCTGACTGCCCATCAACTACTTCTTGAGGACTTTCTTGAACGCTGCAACGAGGCGGGATTAACTGTGGAGATTTTGGGATATGTTTTACCCGATGGTTTATGATTTAATCACTGCAACTGGTGAAACGCTTTATATGGTTATTATCAGTACTTTTGCTGCTACCGTTTTGGGATTGCCCTTAGGTACGTTGCTCTATTCTTCACGACATATAAAACCGAATCCAAAGCTGCATAAAGTTCTATCCGCATTAATAAATATATTTCGGTCAATTCCTTTCATTATATTATTAGTAGCTATCATACCCTTTACACGCCTTATCGTAGGCACATCTATAGGTATGAACGCAGCCATTGTCCCTTTAACTTTGGGAGCAACACCTTTTTTTGCACGTTTGATTGATAATGTGTATCAAAGCCTCCCGAAGGGCCTTATTGAAACAGGTTATGCTATGGGTGCAAGCACCTCTCAAATTATCAGGCATATTTTACTACCCGAAGCCAGGCCTGGGTTAATCCATGCGATTACCGTTACCGCCATAACCCTTGTTAATTATTCTGCTATGGCAGGAACTGTGGGGGCAGGTGGTTTAGGAACTTTGGCAATTAATCATGGATATCAGCGTTTTGATGCAAGCGTCATGAGTGCAACGGTAGTTATTCTGATACTCATGGTACAACTTATTCAAATGGCAGGTGATTATCTTGCAAAACATTATGTGCATCACTAATAGGAGTTTTAAGCAATGCGATTAATAAGTATTTTAATTTTAATATTAAGTTTAGCCTCATGTAACAAGCCTGCACCAAACACCCTGGTGGTGGGAACTATTGCCGGACCTGAAACAGAACTTATCGAAACCGCACGGGAAATCGCTAAAAAAGATTATGGACTAAATGTTAAGGTCGTTGAATTTAATGATTATAATTTACCTAATGAAGCGTTGCAGGATGGAAGTTTAGATGTGAATGTTTATCAACATTTACCTTATTTGAAAGCTGCTATGGCAGCTCATGGTTATAATTTACAAGCGATAGGACGTACTTTTGTTTACCCAATGGGTATTTATTCAAAGAAATTTAAGTCTTTAACTGATTTACCGGCTAAAAGCATCATTGCAATTCCTAATGATCCCAGTAATGAAGCGCGTGCTCTTTTACTACTTCAGGAAGCCCAATTAATAACGCTTAAAAATACATCCAAGAGCAGCGTGCCGGAAATTGACAGTAATCCAAAACAATTTCAATTTAAAGAGATGGATGCAGCACAATTGCCACGAGTATTACCTGATGTTGCTGCCGCGGTAATTAATACTACATTTGCCCTGCCTGCGGGATTAAACCCGTTAAGAGATGCATTATTCACTGAAAATAAGGATTCTCCTTATGCCAACATTATTGTTATTCGCAAGGATACCGAAAAAAGACACCAATTGGAGCTCTTTGTTAAAGCATTAAATTCTGCACCGGTTAAAGCGAAGGCGAAACAGCTTTTTGGCAACGCTGCTATTCCAGCGTGGTAATGTAAAACCTGGTCGGATCATTGATCCGACCTCCAAAATTTTGAATACCAATTAGTACAAAAATCAAACTAAAATCTTAATTTTATCTTAAGGAAATGCTGTTATACTCTAATTAATTAATCGATGGACGGTCATTATGGCTATATCAGATACGGTTCGACAAATTAAAAAATTTATTACAGACAAAGCACGCCCAACCCTAACCCCAGATGAAATTCAAGACCTTTATAATGAATATCGAGTCAAAATTGGATTAGGTCCAAGCGCTACTTTTAGTGCTGATGCGTTTAACAACTTAGTAAATCAAAAACCTACTAATTTCCACATTTTTGAAAAGGCCAAAGGACCGGGCGGCCTTGAAATTCATAAAAAACTAACTGATGAATCAGCCACCAAAATCGGTAAAGGACCTGAAGCAGCAAATGTCAGAGAGACCATTGAACTCGCTTTAAAAGCTCAAGACAAATTTAATACAGCACAAAAAGAGTATACAGAATCCGCCGCAACATTTAGCGAATTGATTAAAAAAATACCGGAAAAATATGGTGCTCAAGATGTTATCGGTGCGATGACTGCCATTAAGGACGACGGTATTGCCGCTATAAAAGAACAACACAAACATGAACTGGATACATTAACCGCGAAATTTGGTGAAGAACCATTTAAAACCAATCTAAAACAAACTTTAGGTATTGCTGGAGAAGATGACTATAAAGCAGTACAAAAAAGCATGCTGGATGAGATTAACAAATCACATAAAGCTCAATTAAGTCAATTTGAAAAATCAACTTCAGAATCCTTAAAGACGTTACACGATGCTGCGCAAAAGCAGGCGAAAGAATTTGTTTTCATTGCTCATTTACATAAAAATCATGAAAACATGCGTGACGAACTGAGAAAAATTGCCGCAAAAAAAGATGCAGACGCAAATATTGTAAGGCCTTTAAATGCAGCAATTGATGTGAATGAAGATAAGTTGATCATTTCTGGCATCACTTTAAAAGATTTGCCAGTTATCAAAAGTATAACAGGCAGAGAGATTACCCATGATTCTGCAACGGGTAAGTTCGAAATGAAAATTCCTCATAAAATATTTAACCCACTTTACTATCTGGATCCAAGAAAAAATCTTGAATCCGATTTGGCTTTACTGGCTCAAGGAGTCAAGGCCTCCGGGTATACAGCAATCACTACCAATGTTAACATCTCAAATCCCAAAATAGCCATGGAGCGTGCAAGACAAGCTTATAAAGCAAATATAGAAGCAGGATTTGAACCTAAAAATATAAATATTATTGTAAACGGTTCGAAAATCAAACCGGAAGATTTGTTCAAAGATAACCCTTCCATGTTACAGCATCTGGAACAAAAATCCGCTAAAATCATCAAAGAATTAGCTAATATAAAGCCTCCATCCAGTCCTTCAAAGCAGGCTGAAATTAAGCAAACAATAACACAATTAAGGGACGACGCCAAAAGAGCTGCAGCTGCCGCAGATGCTAATCCGGCACCAAACCCTGGCCCTCACGCTGCTCCTGCAGCCTGATAAGTTCAGAATTCGGCATTTTTTAGTGCCGGATTCTTACTACCTCTTTCTGCTCAAAAAATTCCACTACTCCTGAGACCTAATATCTGTTACTTTAAGTCAGTAACTAACACCTGTTTCAATTACTTAAAATAGGCTTTAAATTACGCAATTAAGGATATCGTTACTCAACGGGTTGGCTAAGGAGATGGCTATGAGTGCTCGTAGTTTTGATGAGTTTGATAATGAAATAGAAGATAGTAAGGAAACCGAAACAGCAATCCCTGAAGCAAGTCCCTCAACAAAGCTTGCCAGACGGCGAAAAATTGAAGATTTATTCGAAGAAAAACGCCTAAGAGAAGAGCTGGAAGAGTTTGGTTAACTGAGTAAGGGCAGGATACTGCCCTGCTACTTCAAACCCACGGCTGGATAAAGATCAAATCGAACAGTCTTGCCATCAATAAAAGCTCCAGTAGGTAGTAACGGCTTGATTTTTTGTGGCCACTTGACTACAACCTTTTGTTTTACCCGAGTTATAGCCAGTTCAATTAATTTTAATGCATCGAGATCTTCACCTATCATCTGTTGTAAAACTTGCAAATCTTTTTTTACTAAAGCAGATTTAGTGCGTTCTGGATGCATGGGATCAATATAAATTACATCAGGATAGTGATTCGGCTCCAATCCCTCTAAAAAGGTCAATGCATCTCCATGATGTAATGATAACTGTAAAGGTAACTCATTCGCTTTAATTCTGACTTGCAGGGCATCAGCTAGCAATGCTGCAATAACAGGATGACGTTCAATCATCAAAACATCAGCACCGAAACTCGCCAATACGGCAGCATCACGACCCCAACCAGCAGTCGCATCAATTATTTTTAATCCAGGTTTAGGCTTACACGCGCGAATAAGTCCCTGTTTTTTTCCTTCCTCCTTTCTTTTTTTTAAGGTTTCAGGATTAAAATCAGCAAACAATGGAGAAAAATTGGGAAGTTTTAAGGTCAATTTGTCATTAGCAACGAACAAACATCCAGGAGCGTTTTTCTCTAAACGGAAATTCAACTGCTCAGCCAACAGCTGAGCTTTCTCTCGTAACTCATCACTTTCATAACCAACGGTCGAAATATCATTCATAAATGACTTAATAATTGATCAACATAACTAATCAATGACAAATATACCGGTACTTCCGGATATGCACTTAAAGCCATCTTATCAGTCATAGAAGACAACACCATAACTGGATTGGCTCCTGATGCACGAGCTGCCTCAATATCAGATACACGATCACCGACAAAGGGTACATCGTTCAATGAACTATCCAGTTTTTTTGCCAGAGCATGAAGCATTCCAGGTTGAGGTTTGCGGCAAAAACAATGTTCATCGGGATGATGTATGCAATATTCGATTGCATGAATATCCCCTCCGGCCTGGCGTACCGAGTCGATCATTTTTTGATGAATTCTTAATAGTTCATCTTCTGAATAAAGACCTCTGGCAACACCTGATTGATTGGTAGCCACCCCAATAAGATAGCCTGCTTTGGTGAGACGCACTATGGCATCCAAACTTTCAGGAATCAGAATAAATTCATCTGCGCTCTTTATATAATCAAAAGAATCTTGATTAATTACTCCATCCCTGTCTAATAAAATGACGCGTCTCATGGAATCTGTAACATGGAAATATCAGCAACACCCTGCAATACTTTTTGCAAACGAGCCAATAGGTTCAAGCGATTATTTTTAACCTCTTCATCATCGACCATCACCATTACTTTATCAAAAAACATATCTACAGGCTCACGAATACCGGCCAATTGTTTTAATATAACCCCATAATTCCCCTCGCGATAAAGGGGCTCTAATGAGTTATCCAGATTAATAATCTGTTCGTATAAAACCTGCTCCGCACCTTCCGCTATCAACTGTTCATTAATTGGTGTAATCACATCTGAGGTCTTCGAATGGCTTAATAAATTGCTCACCCGCTTGCAAGCAGCTGATAAAGAAGCTGCTTCAGGCATGGTCACAAATAATTTCAACGCATTAAGACGCTTGTCCAAATCATACAACCAGTCATCCTGACGTGCACGCACAGCCATGAGTAAATCGGTCCCTACATCCTGGGCCTGATAGAAGGCGTTCATTCGATCGAGTATAAAGATCTTTAACTCACGAAGAACTTCATTATCTAATGTCACCGGCGAACCATAATTTTCTGCCGTTTGGGCAATTAATTCGGTTAAATTTAGTTTGGCAGGCGTAGTGCATAGCATACGCACTACAGCTAAAGCATGGCGTCGTAATTTAAACGGATCTTTAACTCCGGAAGGTTTTTGTCCGATAGCAAAAATGCCGACTAATGTATCAAGACGGTCAGCTAAGGATAATGCCATACCTAGAGAGGATTCCGGTAAATCATCAGCGGCAAAGCGAGGCATGTATTGCTCATTTAAAGCCCGAGCTACCCGTTCGTCTTCCCCATCATGAAGCGCATAATAATAGCCCATTAAACCTTGCAATTCTGGAAATTCACCCACCATCCCAGTTAATAGATCACATTTACTCAATTCTGCGGCTCGTTCCGCGTGTTGCGACAAACAGCCTAATATGTGACTTAAAGGCCGCATCAATGCTTTAATTCGCATGGCTTTATCGTGTAATGTGCCTAATTTAATCTGAAAAACCACCTGATTTGTAGCGGCAACATAAGAACTTAATGGATTCTTCTTATCCTGACGGAAAAAAAATGCAGCATCACTTAACCTGGCACGCATTACTTTTTCATTACCTAATACAACCTGCTCAGGATTTGAACTTTCAATATTGGCGACGGTAATAAAGTGAGGGAGTAAATTACCCTTTGTGTCTGTCAACGCAAAGCATTTTTGATGCGATTGCATTGAGGCAATAAGAGCTTCCGCAGGCACTTCAAGGAACTGGCTTTCAAAATTTGCCATTAAGGCTTGTGGCCATTCAACAATAGAGGTCACTTCGTCTAAAAGTGCTTGTGGCATTATCACCAGAGCATGGTATGGTTCAGCCAACTTGGATATTTGGTCTTTAATTATCTCACGACGTTTGGCGAAATCAGCGATAACATAGGATTCTTGCATTTGAACTTCATAACTTTGTGCTGAATCAATGATAACTTCCTGCGAATAATGAAAACGATGTCCTCGACTCTTGCGACCTGTTTTAATTCCTAAAAGATCATATTCAAGAATTTCATCACCGAAAAGCATAACTGCCCAATGAACTGGGCGGGCAAACTCGGCATCTCCATTACCCCAACGCATTGGCTTGGCAATGGGTAATGCCGCCAACGCTTGAGTAACTAACGCAGGGATAAGATCCCTGGTTTTACTACCAGCACTTACGGATTCAAAAACCATCCATTCGCCTTTTTCCGTATCCATTCGGGTGAGTTCTTCTACTGTAACGCCACACGATTTGGCAAACCCTGACAATGCAGGAGTTGGATTACCCTCATTATCAAAAGCAGCTATTACGGCGGGCCCTTTACGAATAGTCGTTTGACTGTTCTGCTCCGTTTGTAAGTCTCGAATGGTTATTGCAAATCGCCTTGGAGTTGCAAAACGGCGGACATCACCATAGCTCAGTTGCGCTTTATCCAAAAGAGCTAATAACTGCTTGGCAAACTCGTCAGCCAAGGGCCAGACTGCACCTGAAGGAAGCTCTTCACAACCTAATTCAAAAATAAAATCATTGACCATCACACACCTTTTGCATAGGAAAGCCTAATTGCTCACGTGCCTCATAATAGGCTTGCGCCACTGCGCGGGATAACTGTCTGACTCGTAATATGAAACGTTGTCTTTCAGTGACCGATATTGCCTTTCGTGCATCCAGTAAATTAAATGAATGAGAGGCTTTCATGACCATTTCATAAGCAGGTAATGGCAAATGAAGGGCAATAAGTTTTTGCGCTTCGCTTTCGTAATAATCAAATTGATGAAAAAGCTCTTCAACATGAGCATGTTCAAAATTATAAGCAGACATTTCCACTTCGTTTTGATGAAATACATCACCATAAGTCAAAATACCATGCGCGGTTTTGCACCAGGGTAATTCAAATAGATTATCAACTCCCAGAACAAACATCGATATTCGTTCCAAACCATAGGTTAATTCGCCAGTCACCGGTTTACAAATCAAACCACCTACTTGTTGGAAATAAGTAAATTGTGAGACTTCCATACCATTTTGCCACACTTCCCAACCTAAACCCCAGGCACCTAAAGTGGGGGACTCCCAATTGTCTTCAACAAAACGAATATCATCAGCAAGAGGGTCTACTCCTAATGCCCGCAATGAATCCAGATACTTTTCCTGAATATCCAATGGAGAAGGCTTTAGTACGACCTGAAATTGATAATAATGCTGCACGCGATTCGGGTTCTCACCATAACGCCCATCAGTGGGGCGTCTTGATGGTTGTACGTAAGCTGCTGACCAGGGTTCTGGTCCAATCGCACGTAAAAAAGTGGCTGGATGAAAAGTTCCTGCACCCACTTCCATATCTAATGGTTGTAAAATAGCACAGCCCTGCTCTGCCCAATAATGTTGTAAGGTTAAAATTATATCCTGGAAGGTTGTGGGTTTAGTCATAAAATCTCAATTACAAAACATATGTTCGACGGGTCTAACTAAAGTCATTTACTTAAACATTAAAGACGGCACCTTGAAAATAGTAAGGTGCCGCTAGAATATAAACTAATTTCCTGCTGCTTTTTTAATCAGCTCTTGCAAAGACTCTTCGGTCGCAGCGCCAGGAATAAACGAGGGTTCGCTTCCTGTTTTAAACTGACCATTTGGCGTTGCAGCAACAATAAATGCAGGTGTGCCCATTAAATGCAGCTTTTCTGCGAGGAGACGATTAGACTCTAAAATGTCACTCACCTCTTTACTGTTCATATCGGTTTTCAGTTTATTCATGTCTAAACCAACAGATTTTGCAGTATCCATAACAATTTGGTCGTCAAGACGTTTTTCCACTTTTAACAACGCATCATGCATTTGTTTGTATTTTCCTTGCATCCCCGCAGCCAGAGCTACTCTGGATGCCATTTCAGAACTTTTACCAAAAATGGGGAACTCTTTGTATATTACTCGCAAACCACTGTCTTTCTTAACCAGGCTATCCATGGTAGGAGACATTTTTTTGCAATGAATGCACTGATAATCAAAAAACTCAACCACGGTCACATTGCCTTTAGCATTGCCCACCGTTGTCAGTTTACCTTGAAATAATTGATCTGCGTTTTCACCAATGGCGGATTGTGCTTGTTGCTGCATATTTTGTTGCTGTTTTTGTTGCAGGGCTTGCGATGCTTCAAGCAATACTTCAGGATTGCTAATTAAATAATCATGAATGACTTTCTCAATTTCTTTCTTTTGAGCATCAGGCATGGGGGTAGTGGTCGTGTTAACATCTGCCGCCATTAGTGCGGGTGATACTAAAGATGTTGCCAATGCTCCTGCCGTTAATAAATTTGTAAATTTCACACAATTCCCCTTTTAATAGTTAGCTAATCATTGAACCCATTATTTTAAAGCAAATTCTTTCGCCAAACGCACCCTAGCATCGACTTGAAAAAAATTCAATAGACTTTGCACGCAAAAACACTAGTACCTGTACGCTTAAAGATGAGAACATTCGTCCACTACAGTTAAATTGGCATAAGCCAGAACCAGCCACTTCATTCCATGCTCTTTAAACTTCACTTGTACCCGGGTATGCGCCCCACTTCCTTCAACTGCCAAGACAACACCCTGCCCAAACTTGGCATGAAGCACAGTTTGCCCCATTGGAATTCCTGAAGCTTCAGCTGCAGAAGGAATTTTACTGGGTGATATACTTGATTGAGTACGTGTTTTTACGCGTACTTCGTCTAACAACTCCTGAGGTAATTCTCGTAAAAAACGTGATGGTCGGTGATACTCTTCCCGACCGTATTGCCGTCTGACCTCTGCATAGGAAATCACCAGTTTTTGCATGGCCCGAGTCATTCCTACATAGCATAATCGTCGCTCTTCCTCTAAACGTCCTGGCTCCTCCATGGATTGCTTACCCGGAAATACTCCCTCTTCCATGCCCACCAGGAACACTATAGGAAACTCAAGACCTTTAGCTGCATGTAAGGTCATCAAATGAACGTAACGTTCATGCTCTTCAGCCTGCATTTCTCCTGCTTCAAGTGAGGCGTGGGCTAAAAATGCATTAACGAGGGGTAACTCTTCCTCATCGTCCTGATCATAGCGAAATTCTTTTGCTGCATTAATTAATTCTTGTAAATTATCAAGACGAGATTCCGATTTATCGCCTTTAATTTTGGCAAAATGCGCGTACAAGCCACTTAACTGAATTACTTCGTTTAATTGTTCGTCCAACTCCATGTCCATAGTTTTAACTTTCAAGTGGTCCATAAGCTCGATAAACCGAGCTAAGGCACTTCCGGCTCTTTGAGCCATATCTCCCGATTGTAATAACATTTTAGCGGCCTGCCACATGGAGCTTTGTTCTGCTTTGGCATAATGGCGCAGATCATCGAGTGTTTTTTCTCCTATGCCTCGGGTTGGAAAATTCACTACTCGCTCAAAGGCTGTATCATCATCAGGATTAATTAATAATCGCAAATAGGCCAGTGTATCTTTAACTTCCGCTCGATCAAAAAAGCGCACGCCCCCATAGATACGATAGGCTATACCCGCTCGTAACAGGGCTTCTTCCAGAACTCGAGACTGAGCGTTCGATCGATATAAAATGGCCATTTCATCAGCACTACTTCCCTGATTAATTTCCATCATAATACGTTCACTTACAAAACGGGCTTCTTCCAATTCATTAAATGCACTGTAAACAAGAATTTTTTCACCGGCACTGCCGGCCGTCCATAAATCTTTACCCATCCGTGAGTTGTTATTGGTAATCAGTGCATTAGCGGCTTCCAGGATAGTACTGGTAGAGCGATAATTTTGTTCCAGTCGAATAATCCGCGTGTCTTTAAAATCGCGAGAAAACTGCTGAATATTCTCAACTTTAGCGCCTCGCCAACCATAAATCGATTGATCGTCGTCACCTACTGCCAGTACAGCCGCATTATCGCCGGCCAATAGGCGAATCCACGCATACTGAATGGTGTTGGTGTCTTGAAACTCATCAACCAGAATTGCCTGGAACCGCTGGCGGTAATGAGATAGAATTTCCGGATTATCGCGTAACAATTCATGAGTTCGTAATAATAATTCCGCAAAATCAATAACCCCTGCTATTTTGCAGGCTTGTTCATAGGCTGCATATATAGTTACTAACGTTTTAGTGGGTCCATATTGTAAGGCATTGACATGCTGTGGCCGAACGCCCTCATCTTTACGTCCATTTATAAATGACTGAGCCTGCTTTACGGGCCATTGTTCTGCATCCAGATTTAAAGAAGCAATAACACGCTTGATAACCCGCGCCTGATCTTCAGAATCAAGAATATGAAATTGCTCGGGCAGATTTGCTTCTCTAAAATGTCGTCTGAGTAAGCGATGGCATAAACCATGAAAAGTACCTACCCACAAGCCGGATACGGGCGTTGATAATAAACTACTCAATCGAGAGCGCATCTCCCCTGCGGCTTTATTGGTGAACGTTACCGCAAGGATGGCATGGGGGGACAGATTTTCATGCTCTACTAACCAGGCAATTCGACTTACTAACACGCGCGTTTTGCCACTGCCAGCTCCGGCGAGCACCAAAGTATTCTCTAAAGGAGAGGTTACCGCCTCCTTCTGTCTTTCATTCAATCCCTTAAGTAATGCTGCGATGGTCATAAAAAATATTTCCCACAAACTATAGATAAGGCATTATCTTCAATTTGACTGATAAAGACAAAGAGAATTACAACTCAGTAATCCAGATGGTTCCCAGTATTGCTTTCAAGCTACTGAGAGAGCAGAATATATTATTAAATAAAACTTACTCTTTATTATATTATAATTCTAAAGGATTACTCATGCATTCCCTATATCCAGCAATAAAGCCTTATGCGCAACACGAATTTAAAGTAGGCGAACCTCATTCGTTATATATAGAGGAGACGGGGAATCCGGAAGGTATACCAGTAATTGTTTTACATCCTGGACCAGGAGCCTGTGCAGACTCTCACTTACGTCGTTTTTTTGATCCACAACGTTTCAGAATCATTCTTTTTGATCAACGCGGTTGTGGTCGATCAACGCCTCATATGGAAATACAAAATAACCATACCGAGGCATTACTTGAAGATATTGACGCGATTCGGGATTTTCTGAACCTAAAGGAATTTGTTCTGTCTGGTGGGGGATGGGGCTCATTACTGGCGTTACTTTATGCACAACGCTTTCCGCATCAAATTAAAGCATTACTGTTACACCAGGTATTTTTAGGAAGACAACAGGATATCGATTGGTTTTATAAGCAGGGAGCAAGTCTGGTATACCCTGACTACTGGCAAGAATTTACCAGTATTATTCCGGAAAACAAACTGGCTAATATTCCTCAATTTTATGCCGATTGTTTGCAAGGCCCGAATGAATTGGCCAGGATGAGTGCTGCTAAAAGCTGGGCGTTGTGGCAAGCGCGATGCAGCAGCTTACAGCCCCACTTATACGTTATCGATCAATACAGTGACCCCCACTTTGCCTTGGCTTTAGCAACTGTAGAATCTTATTATATTAATAATCATTACTTTATCGAAGAAAACCAGGTGATGAATAATGTCCACAAAATAAGGCATATTCCCACCTATCTGGTTCATGGTCGTTTTGATTTGGTAACGCCTCTTGCTAGCGCATGGCAGTTGCATCAGGAAATCCCTGCATCCAATCTGCGCATCGTTCGTGATGCGGGACACTCGGATAGGGAGTCGGGAATAATAGATGCTTTAATATACGCCAGTAAAGAAATCTCCAAGCAAGGTCTTGATGCATGCTGACTGTGATCCAAAGAGTCAGTCATGCCCGGGTAATCATCAATGATAAAACTGTGGGGGAAATAAACAAAGGACTATTAATACTTTGTGGCTTTGACCCCGAGGATACCATGAATACTCTTGATCGAATGATTGAGAAATGCATTAATTATCGCATTTTCGAGGATGATTATGGTAAAATGAATCTGAGTTTACAGGAAATTGATGGGGAACTATTATTAGTCCCGCAATTTACGATCATGGCAGATACTCAAAAGGGATTACGCCCCAGTTTTTCAAGAGCAGCCTCTCCTGAATATGGTCGTGAGCTTTTTAGCGAGCTGATAAATAAAACTAAGCTAAGGTATCCCAAAACACAAAACGGTTGTTTCGGTGCCAACATGCAAGTTCAATTATGTAACGAAGGACCTGCGACATTCTTACTGGATTTTTGATCTGGTTCATTGAAAGGTTGAATTCATATGCTAATAAAAAACATGCTGATCTATAGTGAAAACTCTCCGACTATAAGCCATGTGCACATAGATGAATTTAATAAGTGGACCTTTATCAATGAGAATGATTTCGAAGCCTATGATGACGAAGTAATCGACGCACAAGGTCATTACACGTTGATGCCTGGGATGCTCGATGCCCATATTCATGGTCATGGCGGGTTTGACTTTTCCGACAGTACTGTTAATGAACTTCAAATTAAATCAATATGCAGTTCACTTGGTAAAACAGGCCTGTCTTATGCTATGGCAACCCTTATATCCCTTTCATTAGATGAATTAAGAGAAAGACTAAAGACACTTAACAACTATATATTAAAACAGAATAGTCAGCCCCAAAAAGGCTTGACCCAAATAGTTGGAGTTCACCTTGAAGGTCCATTTATCGCTCAAGAGTGTAAAGGAGCTCATGATGGGCACGTACTGCAAGAAAAAATTAACCTTGCCTGTTTTAAAGAAATCATATGTGTGGCTCCCGCAATTAAGGAATGGAAAATTACTCTTGATCCTTCATTACCAGGCGCTATTGAATTTATAAATGATGTTAAAAAATTGGAAGTTGATGGTGTATTCGTTAAAGTTTTTCTTGGTCATTGCAATCCACCGCAACACATTATATCAGCAGCGATTAACGCAGGAGCTGTTGGTTTTACGCATTTAGGAAATGCTTGTAAAGAAGGATGCAGCCGTAAAACAGATCTCAGTCATCGAAATGAGGTTCAGAGTCATCTGGTGCAATGGGTTTTAGAGCATACGGATCTGGATTATGGGATAGAACTGATTGTTGATGGAGTGCATTTGTCCGAGTCCTTTGTCAGGTTAATTCATGCTGCTGCGGATGAAAAAATCATGCTTATCACCGATGCGCTGGGCCCTTCCGGACTTAAAGATGGTCCATTTAAGCTGGGTTCTTTAGGCATTCGCAAAGAGCACAATAATTTTTACCTGGTGGATGAAAATGATTCCTTTATTTTGAAGAAAAGTTCTTCAGGCCTAGAAAAAACTTTGGCAGGAAGCGCGGCTTCTCTTTCGTTTTGCGCGCAGAAATACACCCAATGGATAAAACCTGTGTTAAAAGCTCATAGCTCTATAAATGCCTGTCTTTATAATGCATTAATAAAAAATCCAAGAATAACTTCCCTGTCAAAAGCAGCCATAGCGCAACTACCTGATGAGCAAAATTTTGTTGTGTTAAATGACCATGGAGAATTAGTGCTAAGTATGTGTCAAGGATTAATGGTGAATCATAGAACGCTGAAACAAGATAACCTCTTTCTATCAGAACATGTGTCACCAAATGAGTCGCGTAGGGATGCGCCGAGAATTTGATCGATATTTCTGCTGCTCTTGTTTCAAATGCTCAGATCATCAAATTATGGCGTTACTCGTTCTCCCGTGATGACGATAACAGTCACAATCAAATGGACTACCAGTTTGCATTAGCGCTAAAGTGGTGTAACATCGATAAAAGCATCTAATAATTAGAAAAATCATGCGTTTAATTGGACTGTTCGCTACTATCACTGGAGCGTTATTACTGACCGGTTGTTCGGGCAAAGGAACTAATCCTGTTGATCCCTTTGAACCCTTTAATCGCAAAGTACATAAATTTAATATGGCCGTTGACGCTACTGTCTTAAAACCACCCGCCAAATTATATAAAAAAGTAGTACCGCCTTTGGTTCGTAAAAGCATTAATAATGCATTTAACAATATCGACATGTTGCCAAGTATTGCTAATGATATTCTTCAGGCAGAAGGCAAATGGGCCATTAAAGACTCGTGGCGTTTTGTAATTAACTCCAGTCTTGGTATTGGGGGGTTGTTTGATGTGGCGGAAAAATTTGGTCTACCACCACATTATAATGATCTGGGACTTACGCTTGCCAAATGGGGTGATAAAAAATCTCCATATATTGTAATCCCCTTCATTGGGCCAAGTACCATACGTGATGGAGCAGGTTGGTTATTTCAGTTTGCTTTATGGACCCCATACGTTTATCTCGATAATGACCCGCTTGCATTTGGATTAGTCGGTTTACGTTATCTTGATCTGCGTGCCCAACTTCTTGATTCAGAACAAATTATGAATGAGGCACTCGACCAATATTCCTTTATTCGTGATGCCTATTTACAGCATCGTAGTTATCTGATTGCAGGAACCGAACAGGACAATAATTCTCTCTATATCGATGACGCCAATGCAGATAAGGCAGCCTTGGCTGATGGCACCCCTGGCCCGAGTAATAGTGGTGGTATCGACTATGTGGATGAATAAAATTTAACGAATTAATTTTAAATAGTTTTTGTAGCCTGTATTAGACGAAGTCGTAATACAGGTGTTCGGCCATCCCGTATATGACTTCGTCTTATACGGGCTACATTAGATTCTATTGTGTACAAGATGTAACATAACAGGGTATATATTAGTTGGGATAGGAAATCTTCAAGTTCGGTGAGACATTTATTATTCAGGCGTTACCCTTTTTTAATCGCTCCAGACAGCGCATGTAATCTCCGGTAATATCCAAACCTGTTTCAGCCATAATTTCACGAGCGCAGGTGGGGCTGGTCACATTAATTTCGGTTAAATAATCCCCTATAACGTCTATCCCTACAAAATAAAGTCCTTTTGCTTTTAATACTGGAGCCAATTGCTCACAAATCCAACGATCCCTATCAGTGATGGCAACCACTTTTCCAGTTGCACCCGCTGCAAGATTCCCTCTTAATTCTCCCTTAGCCGGTATACGTGCAAGGGCATAAGGCACGGGTTCTCCGTTAACTAACAAAATACGTTTATCGCCAGTATCCGCAATTTCTGGAATATATTGCTGCGCCATGATATTAACGGTTCCGCCTTTTGTTAATATCTCCAAAATGACGGATAGATTTCTTCCTTGTTCATCGACATGAAATACAGAGCTTCCTCCCATGCCCTCGAGCGGTTTAAAAATACTATTTCTATGGGTTAGCCAAAAACCCTTTAATCGTTGGATGTCTTTTGAGACTAATGTGATAGGACAACATTGAGGGAAATTTAAAGTGAAAAATTTTTCATTGGCATCTCGGAGACTTTGGGGCTTATTCGCAACCAGCACCCCTGCTCGTTCAGCAAGTTCCAGGGCATAGGTGGTGTAAATATATTCCATATCAAAAGGAGGGTCTTTACGCATCAAAATAATGTCAAAAGCACTTAAAGAAGTCTCATCTAACGTCTTCACTTTAGCCCAGTCTAAACTGTGCTCCTCTCCGATTTCAATTTCATGAACACGAGCATAGGCCTGACCGTCACGACAGAATAAATCTTTTTGGGTAAAATATACGACTGACCACCCTAGCTCTTTAGCACTTTTAATCATCCCAACTGTGGTATCTTTATAAGGCTTTAAATAATCGATTGGATCCATCAAAACAGCAAGTTTCATTATTCCTCTCCAATATTAGCCACTTCTCTGGCCGCAGCAAGCGCAGCCAAGCGGGCTATAACCCCATAAACATAAAAACGATTAGGAGAATCAACAGGGGTCAATTCATCATTGGGCATATTACAGGCCTGAGCAAATGCCAAAGGCTCAAAATGCATGCCTGGTGCATTGAGATTTTCGGCAACTCCCCGTTCTTTATGTACACGATAAAATCCACCGACAACAAACTGACCAATCATGTACACCACAGGCTCGGCCACAGCTCCATCAGGCATCGTTTCAAAAGTGTATACACCCTCTTGAATAATTACCCGATCTACCTTACGGCTTCCCTTACTGGCTGACATCTTAGTACGTTGTTTTCTGTTCAGCTGACGCAACTCCTCACCGTCATGAACCATCATGACACTCATACCGTACGTCCCATTATCTGCTTTAACCACCACAAACGGGCGTTCCTCAATGCCATAGGTGCTGTATTTATCTCGCATTTGAGCCAGTATTTTATCCACTTCCTCAGCCAATTGGTCAACACCCTCCTGAGCCATAAAATCAATCCCGTCCAGAGCACTATAATATGGCTCAATTAGCCATGGATCGATATCAACCAACTCCGCAAATTCTTTAGCAACCTCCGCATAAAAATGAAAGTGCGTCGATTTTAATCGAGAAGCCCATCCTAATTTGGCCGTAGGCCTTATCCTTTGTTGAATTCCTGCTAATATTTCAGGGATCCCTGCAGAAAGATCGTTATTTAACAATAAAAAACAGGGGCTGAAATCGCTCAATCCCACCCTGTCCCCTTGACGTTTTAATGGTTCTATTAATAACGTTTCACCATGATCCAGGGTAACCTCTACCGGGTCTTTAAGCTCTGGATCCAAACTTCCGATGCGAACAATAAAACCTGCCTTGGTAAAAATTGTTTTTAATACATTCAGGCTTTGCAGATAAAATTGATTTCGGGTATGACTTTCCGGGATAATCAGTATTTTAATGCAGTCAGGAATATATCCGACCAAAACCGATTGCGCCGCCTGAATACATAACGGAAGAAACTCTTCATTGAGGTTATTAAAACCAGCCGGAAACAAATTAGTATCAACAGGCGCCAATTTAAATCCCGCATGCCTTAAATCAACAGAAGACGTCAAAGGAGCAGGGGTTTCCTGCCATTTTTTCCTGAACCAGGTCTCAATAACTGCTACCTGATTTAAAATAACTTTCTCTACATGGTGTAAAGGCCCCGAATGCGCTGTAGTCAAATTAGGAACCGGAACTTCATCAGCGTTCATGTTATCTCTCAAAAATTTTCATGAAACGATGTTACCGAGGTTGCACCTAAAATGAAAGTGTTCCGCCCATCAAGAATCATTCTTCATTAAAAAAATATTAAATTAAGTCTTTTAAAAAATATCAAAATATTATGAATTTATATAAATCATAAAGACCAAAATATTTACAGCAATACTGTAACATGATAGGATTTTACACTTTAAAACATAACTACTGAGCAAGGATGGCTTTATGTCCTATTTAATTGAAAATATCCGATTAGCCCTATTGAATCCTAACTATTTAGACTGGCTAATGAAATCTATCGAATCTCAATCCATTCCGATGTATATCTTCAAATGGGATGAGCTGAATTTTCTTGAACAGAATCTTGGTGAATTTCTTAACCAATCTCCCCTGCCTAAAGATCTGTTAATCAATCTCTGTAAAATGTGGTCAGAGAATATCCAATATAAACTGGAAACACTAAAGCATTTGTCTCTATCTCAGCAGGTACAGAATTTGGATGACTCCAATGAATTCAAGTATATAGATGTCAATGACGAGCAAAATACAATTTTCTTTTATCATTATTTTTTTACCATACCAACCAATATAACAGCAATTTTTCATCAATATATCGAACAAAATACCCCCATACAACACGAACTTCCAAACCCAGCATCAAATGAAGTGGGTAATATATATCATGATAATATAGACAAAATTTTTTGTGATCCGGCCAGTTGCTATTCTTTTGTTGATTTAATCAGCAAACGTAATATCCCCTTAAACATTATGCATCAAGACGAGCTTTCTTATCTAGAGAATAACATTCACCGATTAATCTGGGAGTCAACGCTTTCAGAAAATACCCTCATTCATCTTACAAACGCCTGGAAAATTTATTTATTGGAACAACAAAATAATAATTCGTTATCAGGCTGTCACCTGACGTTATCCGAAACAATTATTGATGCCATTGACAACTATCTTCAAAATCGGGTGACGAATTCCTATAACGTGAGAAAAAGTATTCCAGACTATAATAAAAAAAGAAAACGAGAGGAGCCCGAAGTTGTTGAACTATCTCCAATAAATTCCAACTCAGATCATTTGACGAACAATGTCCCGCACCTTAGAAAAAAAAGAAAATTGGCAGATCCAAAGTCTGTTTTATTGTTCCAAACCCATGAGTTAACTCTTTTAGGATATGATCAGATACAGATCACTAAATTTTTAGATAAAAAGCATGATAGTGGTTATATTGAGCTGCTCAAAACCCATAGTCCCATCTTGACAAAGCGATTTTCACATAAAAAGGTTCTATCCTTTCCAGACAAACCAAAGGATCAACTTGAATCATTTATAAAATACTATAATGAATTAATCGAACTGGGGTTAACTTCTAACCAAATAGCCAGAATATATAAAAAAATTGGGGTAGAGGGAAATCTCGAGGAATTTACTTATCAATACCGAAAGTTAATCAAAAAAAATACCAAAGAGGTACTTCTAAACATTGGTTGCCAATTAAATGGCCACCTCAATTTAAAGGAGCTCAGCGACTTCAATGAAGTAAAATCCAAATTAAAAAGAAGCTCACTGCTCAAATTCCTAAATAATGATAATGGTTATCTAATTGTCCAGGCCGTAGAATCTTCTTATGAATTTTTAACAAACCAAGTGGGATTTGAGATAAGTCAACTATGTGAAATAGCTCAAATAAAAGGCTATCTCAACATAAGTGCTATTATCAATGCCGTAAATTGCTACAAATACATTAAATTTACTCCTGCGCAATATATGGAAATTCTTAGCGAGATTTCTGGATACATGAAACTAAATATTATCGAAAGGTATGCCGAAGACTTGCATAAATCTAATTGTTCCGCTTCCTCTTTAGTAGAATTAATGAATAAAAGAAGTATTCGTGCGAGCAATTCGTACTTTGACAATGAGATTAGACAACTTAGTCAGGCCCACAAAAACCCAGGCATAAATAATCGCTACAACTTTTTCCCAGAAATATTCATTGAATTCAATCCCGATTATGAACAAGACCACAATCATTCAAAGAATACGGCTATTGGCCAAACTCTTAATGGGCATCAATAGGTCACAAAAGACAAGAGCAAATGCACGAACGCCACAGTTATTATTTTCATGATACAATATGGACAATTTATATATAACATTAATGAATCAATTCATTATATTTAGAACATCAAACATTTACTAAATCATGAGGTTTTATGGCATTAACTTATGAAGAAATAAAATGCGCCCTCTCCAGCAATGAGAATTACTATAAATTTCATGAACGTTTAGTTCAAACGAATTGTGCATTGATAAACATGCATTCTGACGACCAGAATCTATTTGTCCATGAAATTGGAACGCTATTAACCAATTCCAATCTCTCGCTCCTTCAAAAGCATCATTTTTGCACAACTATTTTGAATCGAATGGATTATGAAATAAAATTGTTTCCTAACATAAATCATAATCTATACCATGCAGTACCCATTTTAAAACAATATGTAGGTATCTCGCTACAAGGAGAGACATCATATTCACCAATAAATTACTACACGGCCCCAAGTGCTACCCAATATGTTGGCCATAAGAGAAAAGCAACGTCAGAAATTCCATTTACCCCTAAAAAATGGAAAATTGCACCAGCGCCTGCTATCAAAGATGAATCGTCGACTAAAGAGTTATCCGATCTGGGCTTTAATCAGAAACAGATAGATCAAATCATCAAGCATCATGGAAAAGAAGCAATTCTTAAATATTCCCGGGAGTTATTAGGAAAATATGTCCCCCATGAAGAACTTACCTTTATTGTAAGCAGATCTGGGGGAAGTAAAAATCTCGAAGCATTGAATACCCATTTAGAAGCCTTTTTAAAATGTAAATTTGATGTACCTACAATTATCAGTTACGCCTACCTCAGTAATGCAATGGCCTTTATGGAGTCAGTACTCAACAGCATCAATGAGCTTGAGCTTTTAGGTTTTTCCCAAGAGTACATTGCTCAAATGGGTATTTTCCATGGAAATAGTCAGGTGATTATTAATCTTAAAAATTACTATATTCAATTACAAAAGTTAACCTTCACTCATAAGCAGTTTACTGATTTGATGACGGATCAGTATGCGCTAAATAATTTGATTGCTATTAATAGCCATTCAGAGTCGATTTATGTCTTAAAGTTGACGCCTGAACATTTGCTGTCCTTTTTAAAAACTGAAAACGGAGCCAAAAAATTAGCGATCATTTCTGAATGTTGCCAGGAATTAGTTATTCTCGACTTATTACCCGACCATATAATCGAATTATTAAGCACAGCGAATGCGTTTGAACTATTTAGAGTGATAAAACAATCCTGTTCGTTCTTGAATAATCTAAATTATGATTCCAATAAATTAATGCAGTATATTAAAATTAACCACTTAACCATTCCGAAAGACAATCTTGATGCTTCGCAATCGATTTTAAAAAATAATTCAAATAGTCAAAATAGCCACGGTCCTAATTTTTTTAAACAAATAGAAAAAACAAATACCATAAATAATGTACGTTCCCTGCCAAAATCCCAGTTGTATTCAGAACAAGTAATTGAAGAGGCCACAAAACTGCACCAATGGATATACGAGGCGCTAAATAATGAATTCCGATATGAACTGGCCTTACACCACATGGAACATAATAGATTGCCACTACCAGTACTCGTCTATTGTTCTAAATCGCTACCCGAGCTGCTGAAAGAAGCAACTATATTGCCATCGCATGTTATAAAAATCTATGAACGTTTCAGGTTACAAATTTCTCATCAAATTAATTTATCAACCTTCGATAACCAACGAGAGTTATATAATAGAGATTTAGAAGCTTTTAAAATAAAACAGGCAGATCTGATGAAAAAGGTACCTGAGAAACCCATACACTACCTCAATTTGAAACTGGGCCAGGTCTTGAATTCACAAATTGAGGTTCAAGAATTTATAGAAGAGATGACGAAGCGGCCATTCATATTATTTCCAATAAAAAAGGAGCAGAAAGCTGCTGCAGTCTTAGCGAAACACCTGCCTAATTTAATTAAAAATGCAACCAGTAACAAAATCATCCAAAAAAACCTATGTATCCAATGGCGTTCATTAATTAAAAGGCAAATTAATTACATTGAAATAAATCAACCACTTTATTCCACTGAATTTGCTAAGTTAGTTCTTTTAAACTTAGATGAAACTTTGGAAAAATTAAACAAAGAGGCAGTGAAACCAAAGAAAAATGTGGGGAATCCAAAATATCTTACCAATAAAGGTACCATCCCATCCGATGATGAGAAACAATCATTTGATGAAGAACTAAAACAACTAAATTTTCCCCGGAAGTGGACAAACCGTATCTTGCAACAAAGCAGTGAGATTATTTCTCAACTTCTAAAGAGCCTCCCTACACTAAGCAAAATATTTAATCATAGAGAATTGTACCTGTTGGCGGTATCTGATAATGCATTAACCAAGTTAAAAGAAGCCCCAACTCTTTTAAACCAATTAACTCAGTTAAATTTCAATGCAAAAGCAATAGTCAATTTAATTAAAAAAGGGAAAGCACATCCTTTTCTAGAGAGTCATCACTCTTTAAATCATGTTCTATCACTGGAAGAATTGCAGATATTGCTTGGTCAAGAATTTACTGAGTGTGATTTGTTACACATCCAGTCGCAAATACAGGAAGAAAACAATTTATATTATTTTTGTATCTACTATAAAGATTTAATTAAATATAATGTAAATAAAGACTGGATATTCAAGGTCGCACTTTGTCCTCAAAGCACTGAAATACTTTCAACCATTAAAAATGGAATTAGTAAATTAATTCAAGATGGGTTTTCTGATGCTCAAATTAGAGCAATGGATATGTATCAGGATGACATCAATGGATTCACAAGAATAGTTGCTTATTGGGACATGTGGTGTGATTTGGACTTTTCCAAGGATGACTTTATTCTTTTGCTGAAAACCCCAGATAGAATGAACCGATTTGAAGCAATCAAGAATAATATCTTTATTATTAAAAATAACATCCCTGCTATAGAGCTCATTAACCTGTTAAACCACTATGGCCTGGAGCAATTTGATCTCCATTTATTAAATCTGGTGAATCTGGATATACCCAAAGTCAGTGTAACGAATGATTTTACAGTCATTGATGATACGATATCGCATTATTATGATAGTACCCATGCGTCCTTTACCGAGGACACCCTAACTTTTGATGAACCCACAACCTGGCAATTTTATTAACAATATGGTGATATGGTAAAATGAAACCCTCCGTCTCATTGAATGGCTAATCAATAATAGAGATTTTTTATGTCCTCATTTATAAATCAAATCAAAGAAGCTTTATCAACTGAAGAAAATTGTACTCACTTTATAAACCTTCTTACTGCAAACAAAATATCCTTAATTGGGGAAACAATTGATGACTTGAAGAATAATCATGAACTCATTAATTTATTACACAACTCCAAGCTCAACCCAAAACTTAAACACACGCTGCAATCCGCAATTTCAAATTTTCTCCAACGTAAAATTACAAACCATGGTATCAACTTATTATCAGATAATGACCTTAAATTAGCATCTTTTTACTCAAGTAATGGCCCTTCACTACCTAGTAAAAAAAGAAAAATCGATACAATCCTCGAGACAGAAAGACCAGAGAAAAAGATAAAATTAGCTCAGGATAAAATTAAAAACTATTTAGAAGAATTAGACCAATTAAATTTCTACCCGCTTGATGATTTGCGCCAAATTAATCAGAAGACTAATGGTGAGGAGATACTAAAAACCCTTTTGGAGTTACATCATGAACTGATAAAGAGATTAACTAAAAATCAAATCATCCAAATAGCATTAGTTCCCAATACTAATGGATCCTTATTTAAAAATAACTGTACTAATTTTATTAAATTAACTGAGCTAAATAAACAGATAATCTATGACGATCATATCCTGATTAAAGTTCTGATCTACAATACAACTGATTTAATTCTAACGAATTATCCAAAAATTCAGGCCTTAAACCTGAGTATTAATGAAATAGCTGACATCACCTGTTTTGTTCAAAATGGTGCCGTTAATCTCCAGGTTTTTTTAGAAAAATATGAACCATTATTAAAATTTGGTTTGGATAAATCTCTGATCATTGCCAGTGCAAGGAATTATGATGGAAGCATCATACTTCTTAAAATAGAAACGATACTCAATACATTAAGTGCTGCTGGCTTTACGATAGAGCAATTTAAAAAAATATTTATTATCCCTGATTTTTTAAAAATACTTGAAGAAATTGATAAATTATACTCATGCCATCATGACTGGACTTTTGAGCCTGATGAAATTATTGAAATAATAAGAGTAACGCACGAATTTAAATATACAGATTTTGCTCAAAAAAAATTAAATTCTCTATTAATGCTCAAAGCATCGGACGTTAACAATGGCTGGGGCTCACCATCCGCTAATTTTGTTGTCCTTCATGGCATCCAAAACCGGGATCATTCGAATAATGACGGTTTTTTTTCCAATACCAATACCAATACCAATACCAATACCAATACCAATACCATACCTATAAACACGGTACCCTCTTATTACGATACAGTGCAAAAAGCATTAAATAATATTACTTCTTGCGAATCTTTCAAAAAAGAGTTAGCAACCCTATCCATACCTGATAATCTACCTCAGGCTGAATGCAATGAATTTTTAGTTAAAATACCCGAACTCCTAGCCAATGCATCCCTGGATAACAAGAGTTTAATCAATCTTTGCCTGACCTGGCTAAACAATCTGGGTGATACCAGGAATGGGGCCATTCAAAGGGACAATTTTTGGCATACATACAGAAACACCCTCTATAACCATTTATGGGAATTTACTCATATCATTCTTCCTTTCCGGATTCTACATACACAATTCACATTGCTACGTAATCTGGATGAAACGCCTGCGGTTTCCAGGGATCGTGAGAATTTTTATCATCATATGATTTATATTTTAAAAACAGCTCAAAATGCAGTATCAAAATATCCTGATTTCAAAACACGCTTAATCGATAATTGTATTAATTGGTCATGCCAGATGAGTAATATAATAAAAACACAGTCCGCCTCACCTGAAAGTAATATTTTTGCCAATAAAGTAATCGAGTTATTAGAGCGGGTAATTGCAGATATGAAATACATATCTTATTATGTGGTTGAGTTTAATCCTATTGCAACTAATGCATCAAATAGAGTAACTAAACTTTCTGGACCTGATATAAATTCTGTCATCATTGATTTAACTACGTCACATCCTGCATCTCCATTGCCTCTAAATGATAGCAATAATGAACCAACATCAAGGTCTTCCACCTCGCCATACCCCTTTTTTAATTCTTGGCTATTTCCCCCCAACACTCCCATTGAGGAATTACCTTCCATTACATTATAAATAAGGACAATTTATCCAAGCAGATTGAGCTGATTTATTTCTCGGCAAGGCCCTTAAATAATATTAAGATAAAAAGAAGTCGTTGCGGAATAAAAAGGATTTAAAATGACAGGGATTCTGGAAAAAATAGCTGTTGCGCTTCAAAATGAAGATCAGTTCAAATTGGCATTAAATGATTTAATCAATATAACTGACTTTGAACAATCTGAAATCATCGAAAAGTTTCCCGGTATAGTGAATAACTCGTTTACGGGAGAAAAGCAGGATTTAATTCAGTGGATAAACATGTGGATAGATCACCTGAATTATAGATATCAAAACAGTCAGACACAAAAATTTAACTCACCGGCATTTTTTGTACAGTTTCTGCAAAACTATGTAAGGCTATTAAAGCTGCAACTTACTTTGAAACGAAACCATTCTAATATTGGGAATAAAAACAATGCTCAACCTGTAGAGGCTATACAGAATACAATTT
The DNA here is from genome assembly GCA_030694525.1 of Legionella sp. Classification (GTDB taxonomy): domain Bacteria; phylum Pseudomonadota; class Gammaproteobacteria; order Legionellales; family Legionellaceae; genus Legionella. Next base: position 26,741 of record JAUXYG010000053.1, read on the forward strand.
CATCTCCCATTCTCCACGAGTACCAGAAAATAAATTTCCTGAAGAACAAAGGTTTAACAACAGATAAAATCGAACTTTTACTCAAAAAGGAAGACGGCACAGCACACATTGAGTTTCTGTACACTTATTTCGATTTTCTGGCTCAGTATTTTGATCCATCATTAATCATTGAAATGACCCTAAATGATAAAGACAGTAACCGACTCCCCGACGTACCAATGATTTTAGAAAAACTGATAATTATTCATGGATTTAACATGAGTGATATAGCCAATCTTTTAGAACAATATCGCAATTTTCAATTTCTTTTTCATTTTTATGAATCCTTACCTACTTGGGAAAGACTATGCTTCTCACCAGAGCAAATTATAAATCTGGCTAATCAAACAGATGGAATTAATTATTTATTACAAATTTATTATTGGGCCACTTCCCAGCCTGATTTAAAGCTACCAGCAGAAACTATAAATCGATTACTTGATTGCCCAGAAGGGAAAAAAAATCTGGCAAGACTTAGAGCCCTGACGAATACAAATTGTGCGATTTCCATTAAAGAAAAACGCGGTGAAGTATTGCTGGATGATGAAGTCGTATCGCCTGATGATTTGGTCTTGGTAAATACTTATCAAGGCATTAAAAAAGCATTGAGTAACACAGATTACCTAAATTTATTCATTAAAGAAATCGAACTGGGAATTTTTTCTTTGGAGGTATTCAGAACGGATGAATACAATGCATTTGCTGAACTTTTAGCGTTGGCATTTGATAAGTGTTCCATACCGGTTGTTGATGCCAATAAATTGTGCCTCATTTGGCAAAATGAAATAAAACATCAGGCAAAAAAACTTAACCCTGAAAAGGAACTCAAACATTTTTCGCATCGTATATACAAAATATTATCATTGATGCGGAAAAAACTTAAAACGGAGCAGTGCTCTCAACCCATACCGATAACTGAGAGTACATCTGGGTTACAACATTTCGAAATTGACAGAGAATATTTTAAGGAGCACCATCAGGAATTAATGAACAGAGGCTTTTCATCAGACACAGCATCCCGCATGCTATTAAACGAACCCGACCTTATTGCCAAACTATTAACCTATGTTGAACCGCTCTCATTTTTTCTTACGCCTGAGCAAGTGGCTCTGATAGGTCTATCACCAGATGGAATTGAGAAACTGGAGAGCGCCCGCGCCGATTATGAAACACTTGATGATTTGCAATATAATAAGGAATATTTTTTTATTATAATTTATCATAAAAAAACTTCAGCTCTAGACCAATACGATGAGCGATTAAAAAAAGATTATATTAAATATAACTACGACAAAAGAATTCTTGAAGATTCACTGACTCATAATGAATTAATACGGATTGTATGTCGGAAAAATGGGGATACAACCTTAAGTAACTTTCAAAAAGCCTATAAAAAATTAAAAAAATATCAATTCAACAGAGAAAGACTCATTGCAGCCCTTTGCTGCGATGATGGTAATTTGAACCTTTTGAAGATCCAGGATGCACTGGCACTATTAAAAAAAGTATACTTTAGGGCTTGTGATATTGTTGCTATCAATAGCTTATATCCTGACCCTTGCAAACTCATATCTATAGCGAAGTATGTTCCAATATGTTTTAAAATTGGGTTTAACATACCACAGTTTAATACATTATTGTCTTGTAAGAATGCATTCGATTGCCTTAGGGCTCTGGAGAGAAACAGGGATGTTTTAAAGGAAATGAATATAACCGTTGAACACCTGCTCAAAATACTAATCAAACCTAATGGCGTACTGGCACTTAATCATTTAATTCATAATCACCTGGCTACAGAGCTGAAAAATAAAAACTTACCCATTTTACATCAACCAGAAGATTTACCCCAATTTTCAGTTTATTCCCCTTATCGTTTTTTCGATAGTCAATATCAACCTGATTCTGACCCATATCCATTATTTCCAACCAGTACAATATAGGATTATATTAAGGCTATGCTCCCGAAATCCGTTTTTTATAGTTTAATCATAAAGACAATGTCATAATTAACAAAATTAAGTCTTCTACGTAGCGCTATGCATTCAACAAAAACCTTAAAAGCAGTAATTCTTCTTTTAGCCCTTGGTTTTATTTGGGGTTCGGGGTATTCGCTCGCTAAATTTGCCATGACTAATGGAGTATCTCCATTAGGGTATGGATTTTGGCAATCTTTGGGACCAGCCCTCCTATTAACCTTTTTTTGTTTATTCACGAATAGAACTACACTATTCAAATCGGCCTACTGGCCCTATTTTTTTATTTGTGGCCTCATCGGAATAGCCATTCCCAATACCAATATGTACTTTATAGCGAGCCATATTCCAGCCGGATTGTTAGCCGTGTTAGTTAACACTGTACCTTTACTGGTATATCCCCTCGCTCTTCTTGCAGGACAAGAGCGAGTTGATGGATGGCGATTTTTAGCTCTTATTCTGGGAATGATGGGCATTTTAATCATTATTGGGGTTAATTTTTCCGGTATTAATTCAGGATGGACGCTGCTTGCCCTGATAAGTCCCCTTGGTTTTGCTCTATGCTCCATTTTTATAAGCGTCAAACAACCTTCAGAGATTGATTCACTTCAGGCTGCCAGTGGTATGTTGCTGGCCGCCTCCCTGTTACTTACCCCTTTGGTGATAAGCCAAAATGCATTTTACTCGTTATCAGCTCCGTTAAATCAGGCTCAATTAGTGGTCATTCTGGAAATCGTATTATCAAGCATCGGTTACTTGCTGTTTTTCACCCTCATCCGAATAGCAGGTCCGGTATTTTATAGTTTGATAGGAGGGGTTGTGGCCTTAACCGGTTTATTTTGGGGATATCTCATTTTTGGAGAAACTCCTAATTCGATACAAGGGTTTGCGGTGGTATTGATTATTTCTGCAATTTTTCTGTTATCATGGAGACAATCCAGGCAGACTAAAGGAGTAGCGAATGCTCGGTGATTTAGCAAAGCAGTTTGGCACCCAAATCGAAACTTTTTTTTACCTCATAATGCTTATCAACGGAATTCTCCATTTTATTTTTGCAGGTGGAGTCGCCCGTGATGCCGGTAATTTAACTCGACTTGGCCAAAAACCTGTTTTAGTTTCTGCTGCAAGTTGGGCTTTTGCAACGCTCATTGGTGGCGTTTTTACTGCCACAATTTATTGGATACTGCATCATTCCACCTTAACCAGACCATCTATGAGAGAGGTTCGTTATGACAAATCATAACATTAAAACAATAGGCGTCCATGAGTTAAAAAACAAAATGGAAACAGATTCTGATTTATGCCTCATTGATGTGCGAGAGATTGAAGAATGGCAAGGGATGAGAATACCAGGAGCTGTTCATATTCCTAAAGATGAAGTTGCTGCCAAAGTACCTAATCAAATCAATGATAAAAATCGTCCAATATACCTGCATTGTCGGGGTGGCGTTCGCTCTCTTTACGCGGCGCAAAGTTTAATGGATATTGGCTATGAAAAAGTCTATTCAATAGACGGCGGCATTATGGAGTGGGCCATGTTTGGTTACCCAGTTGAAGAATGATATCGCTTTACTCTCAAATAGACTGGGATAAAAAATAAATACCCATCATCTGATTTTTGTATTGGATTACAGAATTTTTTTTTTGCAGAATTAGCCTTATTTTATGAGTTATTTTTATTGTGAAATTGATAATTAATATTATTGGTGCAGGACATTTAGGTAAAACAATCGGTTATCTACTGGCACAGGAACCATGCGTTCAAATAGGCGCCATCTGCAATACATCAGCAATGAGTACTAACGCAGCCATAGAATTTATCGGGAACGGTGTATATTGCAGTGACATTGGTGAATTACCCCCCGCAGATGTAACCATCATTACCACACCAGATGATTTAATTACTGAAGTTTGCGTCGTACTTTCTAAAAATCCGAATCTTAAAAAAGACAGCGTAGTGATGCATTGTAGCGGGACTCTTTCCTCTGAGGCCTTAAGCTCGGTGTCCAAAAAAGGATGTTTTGTGGCCAGTGTTCATCCTATGAGGAGTTTTGCGCAGCCTGAAATAAGTGTCACACAATACCAGGGCACATACTGTGCTATAGAGGGTGATGAGAAAGCCATTCCAATGCTTAAATCTCTATTTGAAAAAATAGGTTCTATTACTTACGAAATTGATAAAAGAAAAAAATCTTATTATCATGCTGCTGGGGTTTTTTCATCCAATTATCTTATAACGCTTGCTCATCAGGCTCTTTCTTGTATGAAAGAAGCTGGGGTGAAACAGGAAATTGCGATACCAATAATTGCGAGTCTGATGAAAGGCTCTATTTCTAATCTTGAAAAAACTTTATCACCAGAACACGCTTTAACTGGCCCCATTCAAAGAGGCGATGTGGCAACAATTAAGCAACATATGGATGCATTAGCAGATACAGAGCAAAAAAATCTATATTCATCTTTGGGGAAAGCTACTCTTACACTAACAAACCACGGCTCAAAAAAAAGAAAGGATATTGAAGAGATACTTAATTAATGCCGACATTTCTGCTCCTAATTAATTTCTTTTATTGTTCTATTCTATCTATCAGCTCAAATTAGTACTTTCACCCTAAAAGCCGAAATTGTTAAACCCATACAAATAAATTTTCGTTAATCTCTTAAAACTGAAATGCATATGGATTATAGTAAGTAATCTTGTTTAAAAGGAATTTACCTACATGTTCAAACGAAGCGTTTCTTTAATTACAGTATTAACCTTAGCCTTATCTCCTATAAGTTTTTCCAAATCGTTACAAACAGAAGAGACCTCAAAAACCAATCAATATTGGTGGCCTAAGTTGTTGGATCTTACCCCTCTTCGCCAGCCTAATGCCACGTCCAATCCTATGGGAAGTAACTTTAATTATGCTGAAGCATTTAACAGTCTTGATTTGAACGCAGTCATTGAAGATCTTAAAAAGCTGATGACAAGCTCTCAAGAGTGGTGGCCTGCTGATTTTGGTAATTACGGCCCTCTATTTATACGGATGTCCTGGCATTCAGCAGGAACTTATCGAATTTATGATGGCCGAGGCGGAGCAAATGGTGGTTTTCAGCGATTGGTGCCACAAAACAGCTGGCCTGATAATGCAAACCTTGATAAAGCGCGCCGGTTGTTATGGCCTATCAAACAAAAATATGGAAACAAAATTTCCTGGGCTGATTTGCTGGTACTTACCGGAAATGTCGCTATGGAATCCATGGGCTTTAAGACTCTGGGATTTGCTGGAGGGCGAGAGGATGCATGGGAAGCCATGAATTTTAACTGGGGATCTGAAGGTAAATGGCTGGAAAGTAATCGCCGTGCCCCGGATGGCACACTCAAAAAACCACTTGCTGCATCCGTCATGGGGTTGATTTACGTCAACCCTGAGGGACCAAACGGTGTTCCTGATCCCCTAGCGGCAGCGAAAGACATCCGCGAAACATTTGCACGCATGGCGATGAACGATGAAGAAACTGTAGCCCTGATTGCTGGAGGTCATGCTTTTGGTAAAGTTCATGGAGCAGCCTCTACCAAGAACCTTGGGCCAGCACCAGCAGGTGCGGAAATTCAGGAACAGGGTTTTGGTTGGAAAAATGGTTATGGCACCGGTAAGGGTAAAGATACCATTACCAGCGGTTTGGAGGGAGCCTGGACTGTCTCACCTACAAAATACAGCCATAATTATCTGGAAAATTTATTCGCGTTTAACTGGGTTAAAACCAAGAGTCCAGCAGGAGCTACCCAATGGACCCCAGATAATAAAAATGCATCCAATATGATACCTGACGCCTTTGATCCTGCTAAACGTCATGCGCCAATGATGCTCACTACAGACCTGGCCCTTCGTTTTGATCCAGAATACAGTAAAATTGCCAAAAGGTTTTTGGACAATCCTGCCGAGCTGGACGCAGCTTTTGCTAAAGCCTGGTTTAAGCTGATTCATCGTGACATGGGTCCAAAATCACGTTACCTGGGCCCATTAGTTCCTAAAGAAGTAATGATCTGGCAGGACCCTGTTCCCGCTGTGGATTATCAATTAGTGGATGAGACAGATATTAACCAACTTAAAAACTCCATCTTCAATTCTGGGTTAACCACACGTGACCTGGTAAAAACCACCTGGGCCTCTGCATCTACATTTCGTGGAACCGACATGCGGGGTGGGGCAAATGGAGCAAGAATTCGACTGGCGCCGCAAAAAGACTGGGCTGCGAATGATCCGGCTGAATTAGCAAAAGTGTTACAAACTCTCACGGAAATTCAAGATAATTTTAATAAGTCTCAAATAGGGGGTAAAAAAATATCACTTGCTGATTTAATCGTCCTGGGAGGCAATGTGGCCATCGAACAGGCAGCCAAGAAATCGGGCTACTCCATACAAGTGCCTTTCATGCCCGGACGTACTGATGCCACTCAAGAGATGACGGATGTAAATTCTTTTGAGGTTCTCAAACCCAATGCAGATGGTTTTCGCAATTACTTTGATAAGCGTAATCAAAAGTCACCACCTGAAATGCTTGTTGATAAAGCGAGTTTATTGAATTTAAGTGTCCCGGAAATGACGGTTTTAATTGGCGGAATGCGCGTGCTTAATGCAAACGCAGGACCCAATAAATATGGTGTCCTCACTGAGAAATCGGATACTTTGAGTAATGATTTCTTTACTAACCTGCTTGATATGTCGACCGAATGGAGAAAGTCACATGAAGAAGACGGAATCTATGAGGGTTTTGATCGAAAGTCCGGCAAATTAAAGTGGAAAGCCACATCAGTTGATCTTATATTTGGTGCAAATTCTGAATTAAGAGCTGTTGCTGAATTTTATGCAACCAACGATGCCAAAGAAAAATTTATCAATGATTTCGTTAACGCATGGGTTAAAGTAACCAATGCTGATCGCTTTGACCTAAAAAACAAAGGCGTATTGAATTTACCCAACAACCCACAGAATAAAGGCGTGCTTTAATATTTAACTTATTTCAAATCAGACCTTGTCATAAATCATTGATAAGGTCTATCCTCAATCGATAAGAAAGGCTTGCCAGAAAGCTGATTTCTGCTGGAATATTATGAAACTAATAAAGCAACACTATCCATGGCAATCTTATATTGCTTTATTTTCATTAATTGCCATTACCATATATTTATGTATGTGGTTTTTTAATTTTTCTTTTGCTCTGATGCCGCTCTATCTCCTCTTGATTTTTGGCGGCATACCTCTTTTTTTACAAATTACATATAAACTGTATCATGGTAATTTAGGAGCTGATTTACTTGCTGCAGTTGCTTTAATCGCAAGTATTCTCTTAAAGGAATACCTCGCTGCATCCCTTATCATTTTAATGCTTGCAAGTGGACAGGCTCTTGAACTGTTTGCCATGAGAAAAGCCTCTTCGGTACTGCAAAATTTGATAGCACGGATGCCCTCAATTGCTCATCGAAAAACTCAAGAAAGAATTGAAGAAATCAATTTAAATACCATTAAAATTAACGATGAGCTATTGATTTATCCTCATGAAACGTGTCCAGTAGACGGTGTAGTCGTGGATGGTCATGGTACCATGGATGAATCTTACCTGACTGGTGAGCCCTATCAGATATCCAAAGCTCCCGGAACTAATGTTTTATCCGGGGCAATAAACGGTGAATCCTTATTAACAATTAAAGCAACGGCCCTTCCATCCGACTCCCGATTTGCGACAATTGTAAAGGTACTGGAAGAAGCGGAGCAAAAAAGACCTTCAATGAGGCGATTAGGAGATCAAATTGGAGCAATTTTCACTCCTGTTGCGTTAGCCTTTGCGTGTATCACCTGGTACATTACCGGGGATGCAATACGATTCCTTTCAATATTGGTAATGGCAACCCCCTGCCCTTTATTAATCGCTATACCCATTACCATCATTAGCGCCATTTCCAAGGCAGCCAAACAGTCTATTATCATTAAAGACCCGACTGTTCTGGAGCGATTAATTACGTGTAAAACAGCTATTTTTGATAAAACCGGAACGCTCACTTATGGGAAGCCCACGGTGACAGAAATTATAACAACGCCCAGCTATACAGAGGAGACAGTATTACAGTATGTGGCCAGTATAGAACGTTATTCAAAACATCCGCTGGCAAATGCCGTCATCAATGCTGCTAAAAAAGCCCATATAACACTACTCGATGCAATAAATGTCTCTGAAAAACCTGGTAAAGGATTAAGTGGTGTGATTAACCAGCATCAAATTGAAATTACCGGCCGAAAAAAATTAATAGAAAATATGCCTCAATTAGTCAACCGGTTACCCCCTCCGTCACCTGGTTTAGAATGTATTGTATTAATTGATAACGATTATGCCGCCTCATTGCATTTTCACGATGCCCCACGATCAGATAGCAAGTCTTTTATAAATCATTTAGCACCATACCACCAATTTAAAAAAATCATGCTTGTTTCAGGTGATCGCGAATCTGAAGTAAATTACCTGGGTAAATTATTAAATGTAAGCGAACTTTATTCCTCGCAAAGCCCCGAGCAAAAACTTGCCATTGTTCGTCAGGAACGTTTAAAAGCACCAACTGTTTTCATGGGTGACGGCATTAATGATGCTCCTGCATTGACCGCTGCTACCGTCGGTATCGCTTTTGGACAAGGGAATAGTGTTACATCAGAAGCAGCTGGTGCTGTTATTATGGACAATACATTGACGAAAGTAGACGAGTTAATCCATCTGAGTTTAATTACCCGTAAAATCGCATTACAAAGTGCCCTTGGTGGGATGATTTTGAGTATTATAGGTATGGGGTTTGCTGCAGCTGGATTTATAAATCCAGTTGCAGGTGCCCTGTTGCAAGAATTAATTGACATTTTCGCTATTCTCAATGCATTAAGATTGACCTGGGGCACAAAAATTAAAACTGATTTGCCTCTTGATAATTCAGTCCGATAGTTCAAGTTGAAACTTCTATGATTACCTTCAAAGCATTGGTATTCGCAGCGTCTGAAAAAGTTTCATAAGCTTCAATAATGTGTTCAAACTTGAAATGATGACTGATTAATAAACCAGGATCAATTTTTTT